>JBIIGF010000015.1:0-11305 GCA_044236665.1 Aestuariivirga sp.
GCGAGATGATCTCGGAGGTGACAACCGATGTCGTCACCTACAACGACCCGCCGCATCGCTTCGAGGCGGGAACGCCGGCCATCGTGCAGGCCATCGGGCTTGGTGCGGCACTCGATTACATGCGCGGCATCGGCCTCGAGAATATCGCCGCCCATGAAGCGAAGCTCCGGGACCGCGCCATGGCGCGGCTCTCCGAGATCAATGCCCTGCGCATCTTCGGCCGCGCCCGGAACAAGGGGGCGATTGTGTCGTTCACCATGGAGGGAGCGCATGCCCATGACGTGGCGACTGTGATCGACCGGTCAGGCGTTGCCGTGCGGGCCGGTACCCACTGCACCCAGCCACTGTTGCAGCGCTTCGGCGTGACAGCAACTTGCCGCGCCTCCTTTGCCATGTACAACACCCTGGAAGAGGTGGATGTTCTGGCGGAAGCGCTTATCTCTGCCCGGAGGATCTTCGGATGACCGATGCCGCCACTGAAACCACGCCCGCCGAAAATGCGCCAAACCCTTCGGCCATACCGCCCGACGAGCTGGCGCGCCTGACGGATGACATCGTCGCTGCGCTGAAGACGGTGTATGATCCGGAAATCCCGGTCGACATCTATGAGCTTGGCCTGATCTACAAGGTCGACATCGACGATGACCGAAACGTCGCCATCGAGATGACGCTGACCGCACCGGGCTGCCCCGTGGCCGGCGACATGCCTGGCTGGGTGGAGAATGCCGTATCCGCCGTTCCGGGCGTGTCCGGCTGCCGGGCCACAATCGTCTTCGATTCGCCATGGGACCACAGCCGCATGTCGGATGAGGCCCGCGTCGCCATGAACATGTGGTAAGGAGGACATCATGGGTTCCGCCACTTCCCGCCCGCGCCCGCAGATCATGAAACTGACCGACGCCGCCGCAGAGCGCGTGCGCGACATCATGGCGAAAGCCGACAAGCCCGTCGTCGGCCTGCGCATTGGTGTCAAGAACGGCGGCTGTGCGGGCATGGAATACACCATGGAATGGGCCGAGGATCAGAAGCCCTTCGACGAGGTGGTGGAGGACAAGGGCGTGAAGGTGCTGATTGACGCCAAGGCCATGATGTTCCTGCTTGGTACCGAGATGGACTATCAGGCCTCGACGCTGAAATCGGGCTTTGTGTTCAACAATCCCAACCAGGTCTCAGCCTGTGGCTGCGGCGAGAGCGTGCAGCTGAAGCCCGCCTCCGCCAGCTGAAGCCTGCTTGCGGCACAGGCAGGCACGGGGCTAGGATGATGTTCCGGGGAAGGAAGATCATTCATGAGGTGTTTTGCCATGAGCCTGTCCCTGTTCCGTTCAACGGTGCTTACCGCCCTGCTGGTGCTGGCCCCCGCTGCTGCCTTAGCGCAGGAGGATGATCCGAATGCCGGTGTGTCCGGCGAGGCGGATTTCAATATGTATTGTGCGAACTGCCATGGCGAGGATGGCAAGGGCGACGGGCCCAAGGCCTTCGGCCTTTCAGGGCCGTTGCCGGATCTCACGCAACTGACGCAGCGCTACGGCAGTTTTCCGCGCGAGAAGCTGATCCGCCTGATCGATGGCAGGGATCAGATCGCAGGTCACATGGACCGCGAGATGCCGGTGTGGGGCGTTTGGTTCAAGGAGGAATCCGCCACCGACCTCGGCGGGGCGGAGGGCGATGAAGGCTCTGTCGCGCGGCGCGTCAACAATCTCGTGGATTATGTCGAGAGCCTTCAGGCGGCGCCCTGAGCGCTCTGACGGTCAGGTGATGCCGGAACCCGGCGTTGACTGGCGCGCGCGGGCGTAAAGCGCTGCGATCGCGCAGGAGGCCATGCGCGCGCGCACCGAATCGGCGCGTGAGGTGAGCACGACCGGCACCCGGGCCCCGATGACCACGCCCGCCGCATCGGCGCCCGCGAGGAAGGTAAGATTCTTCGCCAGCATGTTGCCCGCCTCAAGGTCAGGCACGACGAGGATCTGCGCCCGGCCTGCCACCGCGGAGGTGATGCCCTTGATGCGCGCGGCCTCCATGTCGATGGCGTTGTCGAAGGCGAGGGGGCCATCCACCAGCCCGCCGGTGATCTGCCCGCGCTCGGCCATCTTGCACAGGGCGGCGGCCTCGATGGTGCTGGGGATCTTGGTCGTCACCGTCTCGACGGCTGACAGGATGGCGACGCGCGGCTCACCAAGGCCAATCAGCCTGTGAAGGTCGATGGCGTTCTGGACAATGTCGCGCTTGGTATCGAGATCTGGAAAGATGTTGATCGCGGCGTCGGTGATGAACAGCGTTTCGGCGTAGGTGGGCACATCCATCACGAACACATGGCTGATGCGGCGCTCGGTGCGAAGCCCTGTGGTGCCGTTCATCACCTCATGCATGAGTTCGTCGGTGTGAAGGCTGCCTTTCATCAGCATGGCGCCAGCCCCTTCGCGAACCAGGGCCACGGCGCGCGCCGCGGCGGCGTGGCTATGCGGAACGTCCTCGATTCGAAAGGGGGAGATATCCCTCTTCGCATCACGCGCAGCGGCCTCGAGCTTGTGGCGCGGCCCCACGAGCAGCGGCATGATCAGGCCGAGTTCAGCAGCTTCGGCGGCCGCCGTGATGGATGAGGCGTCACAGGGGTGAACGATGATTGTCGGTGCGGGTGGCAGGCGCCGGGCCCGCGCCACAAGCTCAGTGTACTTTGCATGTGGAACATGCGGCTCGGTGTTCATCGCTCCTCCATCGGATTGTTGCTGTTTAGCTGACACTGGCACCCGGGCCTTGATCTGCCGCAATTGGGGAAAACTCCACCATGAATTGAACCAGCCTGCCGTCTGTGCGGTTTTCCGGCGAACGCGGTGGAATTGCACTTTCCGTTACGCAATTTGCGATGCTACGGATTCGCCTCCAATGGGGGCGGGAACATGGCAGTCACAAGCTTAGTCGGTAAGTACATCGTGGTGCTTGGCGTGGCGGTCGCAGTTGTTGGCTGCGCGGGGGCGGCGCTCGAAGGAGCGAATATCGCCAAGGACAAGGCGGAGGCGGAGGCGAACATGTCTGCCGCCGAGGCTGGCAATGCGGAGGCTCAGTACAAGGTCGGCAAATCGCTGTGCTGCTCGATCGACGAAGGGGGCCCGAGTTTCTACAACACCGAGCAGGCGGTGGCATGGCTGTGCAAGTCGGCGGCCCAGAATTATTCGCCAGCAGCGCTGAAGCTGGGCGACATTTATTCGGGCAACACAGTGTCCGGCATGCGCGTCATGCGCCGCGCGGCTGAGAAGGTCATCCAGCCGCGCACCAACCCGCCCGTTGCTTATGCGTGGCTGCAGCGCGCGCAGGCGCTCGGAAACGCCGATGCGGCAGAGCCCGCTGCGAAGGTCTGGCAGGCGATGACGCCAGCCCAGCAGGCTGAGGCGTCGGCGCTCGGCAGCAGCAAGGCGGCTCTGCCTTGCGAGTGGGCCCAGGTGATGGGACCGGCCTGATTCCGACGCGACACGTTCCGTAGGGCGTTGATCACCGCGCTGGGCCTTAAATGACAATCCCGGCCACAGGCTGTGGCCGGGACTTCAGGGTGTTGTATCAAGGCGGATGCGGACTGGATTTGCTCAGTCGAACCGGCATTCGTTGAGGGCGAAGTTCCGGCCATAAAGCTTCTGCGCCAGAACGCGGCCCGCGCCCGGCGGCGATCCGACCGGAATGATGTCGCCGTTGACGGTTTGCTTGTTGCACACATCGAACGCAGCGCGCTGGCAGGGGAAGGGGCCAACAAACTGATAGCCGAAGGGCGCTACCGATGTATTTGCCTTGGTGATCGGGCAGGAGCAGATGATTTCATCGTTGGTCAGCCTGCCGATGCCGGGGAAATTCTGTCCGCGCGTACTGTCGAAGCAGGTGCCGCCATCGCACTGGGCATAACTGCCGGTCGAGCCGCCGGGGCAGGTGTAGAGCGCGTTGGGGCCGCCCTTGCGGATCTCTTGCGGCAAGCTGAAGGTGCTGGCCATGAAACCGTTTGTAGACCCGACCTGATTATAGTTGCAGATGTTCTTGTCGCCCGCGCGGTCGTAGACGAGCGGCGGGGCGCTGATACTGTCGCCCCTCTTGATGATGCACTTTGCGTAGCTGACTTCCTGGAAGACGAAAGCCTTCGCAGATGCGCACAACGCATAGACCTGGTCCTGGCAGATCGCCGTCTCCTGCGTGGATGCCGCGCTGGCACCAGGCATGCCGCCAATGGCCATGAGAGCGGCAATGGCTGCCGCCCGGATAAACAATTTCATGAAGCCCCCTATGCTTTGCTGGCCGGTTTAGACAAGGCCAGCCGGAACACCAGCCTTAATCTCCGCCATTGCAAAGGATAGCTGTAAATTGGGATAAGCAAAAGGCCCATGGGCGGCGGTGGATGAGCCGGTCCGGTGGCGCCGGCGGGCGCCGTGCGCCGGGTTTGGGGGGCATTTCGTCCTCTTGCGCAGGTGATTGTGCGGCCCGGCCCCTGTGGCTACACTGCAGGCCATGAACAGTTTCGTGGGAGATCTTGCTGCCAGGGGCCTCATCCCGGTTGAGCAGGCCGCCAGTCTGGCCGGCCTTTCGGCCGAAGGGCAGGATACCGGCGTGCGGCGACTGATCCGTCAGGGGCTGGTGGACCAGCAGACGCTGGCCACCGAACTCAGCCGGTTCTATGGCTTGCCGCTCGCCACGCAGTGGCCCGAACGGCATGAGCTTCCCGAGGCCATCTCGCTTCGCTTCATGCGGGAGCGCCATGTGCTGCCGGCCGGAATGGTGGACGGGCGTCTGGCGGTGATCCTCAGCGATCCCTCGGATGAAAGGACACTGCAGGCCCTGCGCCTGGCTGCCGGGCTCGAGATCGCCCCGCATCTCGCCGCTGATGACCAGATTCTCGCCGCCATCGAGCGCCTGAGCCAGGACGAGACCGCAAGAGCCGAGGCGGCGCAGCCCGGAGCAGCGGCGGAGGATGACGAAATCCTCAAGGATCTGGCACTTGATGCCCCGGTGATTGACCTCCTGAACCGGATCTTCCGCGAGGTCTCGACCGTGCGCGCCACTGACCTGCACATCGAGCCGTCACGCAACTACGTTGCGGTGCGCCGCAGGGTGGACGGACGGCTGAGCGAGGTGGAGCGGCTGCCCGCGCAGCTCGGCCGGGCGGCCGTATCGCGCCTCAAGATCCTCACCAATCTCAACATCGCCGAGAAGCGCCTGCCGCAGGATGGCCGCGCCCGGCTCAGGATCGCAGACCGGGATTACGACATCCGTGTCGCCACCATGCCGACCATCCATGGCGAAAGCATTGCCATCCGCTTTCTTTCCTCCAACACCCAGGCCCCGGAGCTCTCGCGCATCGGCATGTCAGCGGCTGACATGTCGCGCTTCCGCCATGAATTGGGCCATGCGCATGGCATGATCGTGGCGACGGGTCCCACCGGCAGCGGCAAGACGACCACGCTGGCCGGCGCTCTTGGTTACCTGAACGATCCTGCGCGCAAGATCGTCACCATCGAAGACCCGGTCGAATACCAGATCGCGGGCGTCAACCAGATCCAGATTCAACCGGAAATCGGCCTGACCTTCGCGCGCACGCTCCGCTCGCTGCTGCGCTTCGACCCCGACATCATGATGATCGGCGAGATGCGCGACAGCGAAACGGCATCGATCGGTGTCAATGCCGCGTTGACGGGCCATCTCGTGCTGACAACGCTGCACACCAATTCAGCCGCTGGCGCGGTGGTCCGCCTGCTGGATCTCGGCGTTCAGGCCTATCTCATCGCCTCGACGTTGCGCTGCGTGGTGGGGCAGCGCCTCGTGCGCAAGCTTTGCCCGCACTGCAAGGAACCCTATCAGGCCACCGCCGACCTGATGGCCCAGCTTCCTCCCTCGGCCTATGCGGGGCTGACGCCGCCGCTCACGCTGTGGCGCGCGCGTGGCTGCACCTATTGCGGCGGCTCGGGTTACAGCGGGCGCGCGGCGATCTTCGAATTGCTGACCGTTGACGACGAACTGCGCCGCCTCATCAAGCCGGACGTCTCGGCCGAAATCATCGCCCAGTCGGCGCGCCGTTCCGGCATGACCACCATGATGGCCGACGGCCTGCGCAAGTGCTGCGAGGGCCTCACCACCATCGAGGAGGTAGGCCGGGTGACCTCGGAGGATTGATGCCGCGTTTCAGCTACGAGGCCGTGAGTGACGGCGGCGAACGGGTGAACGGCACCATGGAGGGTGCCGACCGCTCCATCGTGCTGAGCCGGCTTGCGGGACAAGGGCTGCATCCGATCTCCGTGAAGGAGGAGGACGCCGAGGCCATGAGCGCGGGACGCGCGTTGCTCGGCCGGGAGCGCATTGCGCCCGATGAGATCACGGTGTTCACTCGCCAACTGACCTGGCTTCTGGAGGCAGGCACCACGCTGAACCGCGCGCTCGACATCCTGTTGCGTGAGACCTTTTCGAAGCCGTTCTCCGCCATTCTGAAGGCGCTGCAGGCCGACATCCGCAAGGGCAAGACCTTCCATGACGCGCTGGCGGCTTCGGGCGTCTTCCCACCTTTTTATCTGGTGATGGTGGAAGTCGGCGAGGCGACGGGCACGCTCTCGTCGGTGCTCGGACGTGTGGCGGCGGCGCGCGAGCACGATCAGAAGACGCGCGGCAAGGTGATCACGGCGCTCACATATCCCTTGCTGCTGGTTGTGCTGTCGATCGGCGTGGTGACCTTCATCATGGTGTCGGTGGTGCCTGGCATCAAGGACATGATCCTCGGCAGCGGCGCGCCGGTGCCGCCCGAGGCGCGATTTGTCATCTCGATCTCCGACTGGCTGATTGCCAATGGCATGTCGCTGGCAATAGGACTGGGTGCCGCCGTCGCAGCGCTCGCCCTTGCCTGGCGGCACACCCGCCTGTCCTCGCTGCTGCGCGACATGGCCATGCGTCTGCCCATTGTCGGTACGTTGCTGATGAAGATGGAGATTGCCCAGTTCTGCCGTATTCTTGGCGCGCTCACGGCGGCGGGCATGACGCTTCCGGGCAGCCTCAAGATCATCGGTGGCACGCAGCTGAACCGCCGCATCACCGATACCACGCGGGCGATGGAGGTGGCGCTGCGGCGCGGCGAGGACTTTATCGCCCCGCTGGAGGCTTCCGGCATATTTCCGCCGCTTCTCGCCCGCATGATGAAGGTTGGCAGCGAGACGGGCAATCTTGCGCCCGGCATCAACCGCGCCAGTGAAATTCTCGAGGATGAACTTGACCGCACACTTGACCGATCGCTTGCCCTTCTGGGGCCCGTCATCATTCTCGTTCTCAGCGTCTTCGTCGGCTTCATCATCGTCTCCCTGATGAGCGCTGTCATCAGCATCAACGATCTCGCAATCTGACCCACCCCAGCAGGAAAAGAGCTTTCTGACATGAACCGCACGTCTTTCCAGGCCCTCAGGCAACGCATGACCGCCGGCCCGCGCCACGGCCGCTCCGGCGAAGCGGGGTTTACGCTCGTCGAGTTGCTGGTCGTTCTGGTGATCCTTGTTCTCATAGCCAGCATCATCGGCCCTCGCGTCGTCGGCTATCTGGGCAGTTCGCGAAGCAAGACGGCTCAGGTTCAGATGCAGGGCCTGGCGACCGCGGTCGAGTTGTTCCGCATCGATGTGGGCCGCTATCCCACCCCGGCCGAAGGGCTTGAGGTTCTGGTGAAGCCGTCGGGCTCCATTGCCGGCTGGAATGGACCCTATCTCGCCAAGTCCGATCTCCCGGCCGACCCATGGGGCCGCGCCTATGTCTATGAGACAGGCACGCAGGGCGGTGCGCCCTTCGTCATCAAGTCCTTCGGGGGTGATGGCAAGGAAGGCGGAACGGGTGAGGATGCCGATATCACGAACTGACCGTCAGGCAGGCTTCACGCTTGTCGAGATGCTGGCCGTGCTGGTGATCCTGGCGCTGGCGGCAACGGCCGTCGTCCAGGGAGGACGCAGTGGCGCCGAGACGGCCAATGTCCGGGCCTTCCTGATCGAGGCCGAGGCCATGATGCGCGCTGCGCGCACTGCCGCGATCGAGACGATGACGGAACAGGACGTGAGGCTCGATCCCGAGGGCCGCCAGTTTATCTATGATGCGGCGGACAAGGTGCTGAAGGTTCCCCCCGGTGTTTCGCTGGATGGCAAGCTGGCACGTGTGCCCGGTTCCGGCGAGGATGGTTATGTGATCCGCTTCTATCCCGCCGGCAGTTCCTCCGGCGCCACCCTGCCGTTCCGCTATCGCGGCCAGACCTATGAATTGCGTGTCATCTGGCTGACGGGGCAGGTCAATGTCCGGCAGGGGTGAGCGGCAGCGTGAGGCGGGGTTTTCACTTGTCGAGGTGCTCGTCGCCCTGGCCATTACGGCCATATCGACCGTCGTGCTGATGCGTGGCACCAGCCAGTCGCTCACCAGCGTGACGGCGATTGACCTGCGCATGGGCGCGCGGACGCTGGTGAAGTCGTTGATCGAGGATGAACTCTCCGCCGCCACGGCGGGGCCGGAGCAGCGCAGCGGCGAGTCCGGTCCCTATCGCTGGACGCTTGCCATCGAGCCGGCGGTCGCGCCGGGCGGAACCGTACTCCCCAATGGCTATCGCATGTACAGGCTTACGGCCACGGCGGGTTGGGGCAGGGGCGGCGAGATGAGGGTTTCCGCCCTCAAGCTCTCCCGATGATGCATTGCGACACAGGGTCCGGCCGGCCGGACAATCGGCAGTCAGGCTTTACCCTTGTCGAGGTGCTGGCGGCGCTGGCGCTCGCCTCGCTCATCCTCGTGGCGCTGAACCTCGCCATGACCACGATCCGGCAGGGCAGTGATGGCGCGCGCGGCCGGCTGTCCAACTCGGCCGAGTTGACGAGTGCCGCGCAGGTCTTCTCCGATGACGTGGCGCGTATCGCCAAGATCAGGCTGAAGGCAGACAGCACCGAAGCCGGCTACTGGTTCGATGGAAGCGCGGGGCAGATGGTCTATCCGCTCACCGAATGGGCGGGGGTCGCCCGGCCGGGACTTTACCTCGTGCGCTTGCGGGTGGCGGGGGATGAGCGCAGGCAACTGATCCGCGAACGCTCGCCGCTGCTCCACGGTGAGGCCTTCGATGACGAACGTGAGTGGCGCGACCCTGTGGTGCTGCTTGATGGCGACTATGATGTATCTTTCGCCTACCGGGCGCCGCGCAGCGGTTCGCGGACATGGAGCGAAAACTGGAACATGCCGGCCCCTATGCCGGAGCAGATCAGCCTGACCGTGACCGACCGCAAGACCGGCCGCATGGTGATACCGCTGCTTGTGCAGCCACTCGCCGTCGACGGCGAGGTGGAATGTGCCGCCGAGGGTCCAAGCTGTGCCGGTCCTGCGCCGCAGGGGCCAAAGCCATGAACCGAAAAGGCGAGCGCGGCATCGTTCTGATCGCGGTTCTGCTGGCCGTGGCCATCATGTCGGTGATGGTGGTGGCCGTCACGACATTGACGCGGTCGGGCATTTCTGCCGAGCGGCTGGAAGAGCGGCTGCTGGCCAGCCGCCTTGCGCTCCGCTCTGGCCTTGAGGGCGCCAAGGCGCTGATTGTCGCTACCCCGCCGGACCAGAGGGCGCTGTTCGATGGAACGCCCTTGGAGATGGATCTGGGGCAGGGCATCCGGGCACAGATCATGATCCGCGATGCGGCGGGCCTCGCGGACATCAACCGCGCGGACATGAAGCTCCTGACCGCCGTTCTGAGCAGCGCTCTTGAACCGGATGTGGCGGAAAGTCTCTCGGTGCAGATCGAGGAGCTGCGGAAGAAGGTTCAGGACGCGCAAGCCGCCGGGGCGAAGGACCAGTCCACCCTGCCGGGCGCGCCGCCCGCCGCACAGCCGCAAACGACCATGACCGGTATCAACCAGCCGGATGCGGCCACTGAGGCCGCAGACCAGGCGAAGCCGCTTCCGGTGGTGTTCGTCTCGCTCGACCAGATGCTCGCGCTGGTGCCGGCCGAGGCCATTGCGGATGCACAGGCACAAGCCCTTGCCGCCAGCCTGACGGTGTTCAACCCGACCGCCCGTGTGAACCCCTTTGCCGCACCGCCACCGCTGCTGCGCGCCGTTCCCGACCTGACGCCCCAGGACGCCGCGGCCATTGACGAGTCCCGCCGGAACCGCGCATGGAAGGAAAACGGCAGGATCGAGCAGATTCTCGAACGGCTCAATCCCTATCTGGCAGTGGAGGACCCTTCGGTTTTCATGATCGGTGTGCGCTTGATCGACGGCCCCGGCATCATCGCGCAGAGCAGCGCGGGCGCTATTGTGCAGCAGCTGGAGGGCAGCGCGCTGCCGTTCCGCACCCTGTCGGTTTCGGGCCTCTAGGGACGTGGACCGGTGAGGCTTCACGATAGCGGCATCATGCAGGCGGTTCGGGCATTCGTTGCCGAACTCGCCACGCGCCGTGCCCTGTCCCGGCAACCAGCGCTGACACTGCGGCTCGGCCCTGACGCAACCGAAGTGGTGGACGCGGCGGGCGAGGCTCTGCACCGCGCCAAGGGACGGCCTTCGGATGCGGTGAAGGCCATTGCCGTCAAATTCAGTTCCGGGCCCGACAAGAGCGCCGCTTTGGAATGCGCGCCGGAGCTTGCGATCATGAACAGCTTCGTGCTTCCGGCCGAAACGCCGGAAGTGCTGCAGGCCATCGTGCGCAACAAGGTGGAAGGCTTTGCGCCGTGGCCGCTGGCGCGCTCGGCGGTGGGCCAGCGCATCCGCGCCATCGCGGGTGACGAGGCGCATGTGATGGCGGATGCCGTGGTGGTGAGCCGCGGATTGCTGGAAGACTGCGCCTCGGCGCTATCAGCCTATGGCATCTCGGTGCGCTCGGCCGCGGTGCGGCTGGCGGATGGTGACCTCGCGGCCGTGGAGTTCGGCGGCAGCGAGGCGCAGCGCCAGGCCGAGCGTGGCTTGGTGAGGGCCGCTGCCCTGACGGGTGCGCTTGCCACCTGTGCCATGGCGGTGGGCCTTTTTTTCGTATGGCAGGCGATGTCCGAGGCCTCGCATTACCGCGCCCAGACCAGCGCGCTCATGGCGCGCATCCAGGGTGAGGCCAGTGGCGAGGAAGGCTCTGCGCTGGTTGCTGCGGCGAATCGTCTGTATACGGAGCGTCTCCAGCGCCAGCCTGCGGTGGCGGTGCTGAACGAGTTGTCGCGCCTGCTCCCGGCGTCGGCGTGGCTCGACAGCGTAGCGCTCGACAACGACAAGATCGAGATGAAGGGGCAGGCCACCGATGTGCCGGCCCTCATTTCCATTCTTGAGGAGGCGGCGATTTTCCGCGATGTGAACTTCGCGTCGGCCACACAGGCCAA
>JBIIGF010000403.1:0-3062 GCA_044236665.1 Aestuariivirga sp.
CACCGCCTTCTGGGTGAAGGGCCCGCCATCCCTCGACAGCGAAGACCTCGCACGCGCCGCGGCCGACAAGGGCGTGTTGATCGAACCCGGCCGCGTAAGCTTCGGCACGGCGGAGGCACCACGCAATTTCTACCGCCTCGCCTTCTCCTCGATCGACGACCAGAAGATCGAGCCCGGTATCCAGATCCTCGCCGGATTGATGACGCGGTAGACAATTGCCATGCAACTCAAGACCGACAACCGCGCACTTGCCATGCTCTATATCCTCGGCGGCATCGGTCTTGCCTCGGCGCAGGATGCGGTGGTCAAATACATGTCCTCCGGCTACCCCGCCTATGAGACGCTGCTGTTCCGCTGCCTCGGGTCGCTGCCTGTCATCATCTTCGTGCTGTGGAAATCAGGGAACGGCCTGTCGATCATGACGCCGCTGTTGCCGCGCGTCCTGATGCGCGGCTTCCTGCTCGGCCTCGCCTATCTGGCCTTCGTGCTGGCATTGCCAGCCATGCCGATTGCCAATGCGGTGGCAATCTATTTCACCATGCCCTTCTTCGTGGCAGGCCTCGCCGGGCCATTGCTGCATGAGCGCGTGCGGCCACACCGCTGGGCAGCGATCATCGCGGGCTTCATCGGCGTGCTCATCATGGTGCGGCCGGGCTTCGGCGTGTTCGAGCCCGCCGCACTGCTGGCACTGGCCTCCGCCTTTGGCTATGCGCTGGGCCAGATGATGGGCCGCCCGCTGTCGCAGAAGGTCTCTCCCATCATCATCGCCGCCTGGCAGAACGTCGCCTATGCCACGATCGGGCTGGCGCTCGGGGTGTTCTTCATGGTCTTCGACTTCGGCCCCTTCACCCACCCGAGCCTCGTCTTCCTGTCGCGGCCTCCGGTGTGGCCGGGGCTGTTTGATTTCATCCTGCTGTTCGGCCACGGCATGCTGGCGGCCGCCGCCATGCTGATGTTCATCAATGCCTACAAGCTGGCGGAAACCAATTTCGTGGCGCCCTTCGAGTATTCAGCCATGATCTGGGCAGTGTTCTACGGCATCGTGCTGTTTGGTGACTTCCCCGACATGGTGACCATCATCGGCGCCGGCATCGTGGTAACGGCCGGCATCCTCATGATCCTGCGCGACCGCCAGCTGGACCGCACCGACGCCTAGATCGGGTAGCCCGCCCATGCCTTGACGGTGCGTAGCGCCAGGGAGGACTGGATGCGCTGCACGCCGGGAAGGCGCGAGATCCGCGAGCGGTGGATGCGCTCGTAATCCGTGGCATCAGCAGCGGCAACACGCAGCAGATAATCGAACTGGCCGCTCATCAGGTGGCATTCGAGGATCTCCGGCACGCGCTGCACCGCCTTCTCGAAGCGCTCGAAGGCTTCCTCGGTCTGGGCAGACAGCGAAACCTCGACGAAGAATTCATTGGCAAGGCCAAGCCCCGCACGGTCGAGATTGGCGGTGTAGCCAAGGATGACACCCGCCTCCTCCAGAAGCTTCACCCGGCGGTGGCAGGAGGACGGGGAAAGCCCCGCCTTCTGGGCCAGATCGGCCACCGGGCGCTGGGCGTTCTTCTGCAGCTCGGCCAGAATGATCTTGTCTGTCTTGTCCAGTTTGTCCCTTTTCATTCGGAATTTATATCACTTTTTCGAA
This sequence comes from Aestuariivirga sp., assembly GCA_044236665.1. Taxonomy (GTDB): domain Bacteria; phylum Pseudomonadota; class Alphaproteobacteria; order Rhizobiales; family Aestuariivirgaceae; genus Aestuariivirga. The sequence goes on from JBIIGF010000403.1 coordinate 1,646, forward strand.
TGACATTTCAATGCTGCGCTGCTCCAGCCGTTTCTTCGGAAAATCATTCCACCCGAGTCTTGCTATTTTCCCGCCACCATTCAGGGAGGAACTGCAATGCTCATCGGCGTGCCGAAGGAAATCAAGAATCACGAATACCGCGTGGGCATGACGCCCACCTCCGTGCGCGAGGCCGTGCGCCACGGCCACGAAGTCTGGGTCGAGACCAATGCCGGCTCCGGCATCGGCGCGTCCGACGCCGACTATACCGCCGCCGGCGCCAGGATCATCGCCACCCCGGCTGAGATCTTCGCCAAGGCCGACATGATCGTGAAGGTGAAGGAGCCGCAGGCTGGCGAGCGCAAGATGCTGCGCCCCGGCCAGATCCTCTACACCTACCTGCATCTTGCTCCCGATCCGGAGCAGACCAAGGACCTCGTCGCCTCCGGCGCTGTCTGCATCGCCTATGAAACCGTCACCTCGCCGCGTGGCGGCCTGCCGCTGCTGGCCCCCATGAGCCAGGTCGCGGGCCGCATGTCCGTTCAGTCCGGCGCGCATTGCCTCGAGAAGGCGCAAGGCGGCCGCGGCGTGCTGCTGGGCGGCGTTCCGGGTGTTGCGCCCGGCAAGGTCGTCATCCTCGGCGGCGGCGTCGTCGGCACCAATGCCGCGATCATCGCGCTTGGCATGGGCGCTGATGTGACCATCCTCGAAAAGAACACCGACCGCATGGAAGAACTGGTCGCCCGCTTCGGCACGTCGATCAAGACGATCTACTCCACGCAGGGTGCGGTGGAGGACGAATGCGCGGCAGCCGACATGGTGATCGGCGGCGTGCTGATCCCCGGCGCTGCGGCGCCGAAGCTCGTCACCAAGGCCATGCTCAAGGATTGGAAGCCGGGCTCGGTTCTCGTCGACGTCGCCATCGACCAGGGCGGCTGCGCCGAAACCTCCAAGGCCACCACCCACGCCAACCCGACCTATGTTGTCGATAACGTGATCCACTATTGCGTGGCCAACATGCCGGGCGGCGTGGCCCGCACCTCCACCTTCGCCTTGAACAACGTCACCCTGCCCTTCGCGCTGGCGATTGCCAACAAGGGCTGGAAGAAGGCGCTCTCGGATGATGCGCACCTGCGCAACGGCCTCAATGTGGCCGACGGCAAGGTGACCTACAAGGCGGTGGCCGATGACCTTGGCTACGCTTACGTCCCCGCCGAGAAGGTGATCGGCGCTTAAGCACTTCACAGCTTGACGACGTCAGACGCCCGGAGACATCCGGGCGTTTTTCTTTGCGCACAATGTCAATCAGCGCAGGGTAGGGGCGTGCCTCATCCTTGATGGGGGTTGCGTTTGTCCCCCGCGAGGCAAAAAGGGAGGCGCGGGCGCTGCCCGGCGCGGTGTGCCAGCTTGTTGAAGGCTGGCGAGTGTGGCGCAAGGC
>JBIIGF010000402.1:0-3062 GCA_044236665.1 Aestuariivirga sp.
ATCCAACCCACCCGGCCTATGCCGCCATGAAGACGGCGCTGGCTGAAGCGCGCGGTGCGTCGCCTGTCACGGTCAGTATCATCGAAGATGGCCCGGTCGTGAAGAAGGGCGGCAATGACGAGCGCATTCCGTCGGTGCGCCAGCGCCTCGAGGAACTGGGCTATGTGGCGGCCATGGCGGAGGACGGCGACACGACGCTGCTCGACGCTGAACTCTCTGTGCAGCTCCGCCTGTTCCAGAAGGCATCCGGAATCAAGGTGTCGGGCGCGCTTGGCCCGCAGACCGTGACGGCCCTCAACACCAGCCGGGCGGCAGCGCATGCGGACACGCTCGTCGACAATATGGAGCGGCTGCGCTGGCTGCCGCGCGATCTCGGCAAGCGCTACGTGTTCGTCAATCAACCGGCCTTCGAAGCGATGGTCGTCGAGGATGGCCGTACCATATGGGAAAGCCGCGTGATCGTCGGCCGGCCGACAACCCAGACCTATGTGTTCCATGACGAGATGGAATATGTGGTGTTCAATCCTTCCTGGGGCGTGCCGCAGTCGATCATCCGTAGCGAATACCTCCCGAAACTCCGCCGCGACCCGGGCTATCTCGACCGCATGGGGTTCAAGGTGGTGAACCAGAACGGCAAGGTGGTGCCGTCACGCTCCATCAGTTGGGCAAGCTATGGCAGCAAGGTGCCGTTCGGCGTGCATCAGCCGCCGGGTGCCGACAATGCGCTGGGGGAACTGAAGTTCCTGTTCCCCAACTCCCACGACATCTACATGCATGACACGCCGAACCGCGACTTGTTCGACCGCGACGAGAGAGCCTTCAGCCATGGCTGCGTGCGCGTTCAGAACCCGCGCGACTTCGCGGCCGTCGTGTTGGGCTGGACGCCGGAGGAGGTCAACGCGCATGTGGGTACGCCGAAAACCGAAACCATCACGCTGAAGACCAAGCTTCCGGTTCACGTCACCTATTTCACCGCGTGGCCCGGTGCCGATGGCCGCATCCAATACTTCAAGGACATCTACGGCCGGGACGCGACCATGCAGAAGGCCCGCTCGGCCGTGATGGTGGCCCAGCGCTGAACGCGGCCCCGCAGGCGGGTGCCGCAAGGAACGGCACCATACAACGCCCCGGGCTTTCCCCTTGGTCAGCCGCCCGTGGTGCAGGCTGCTCATTAAGCGCCTGTTAAACATACTCATTTACCTTTCCTGAGGTCCGCCTCAAGGTGGCCTTAATCTTGTTTGAAACGCGAATTCAGTGTAAGCCGATGCCTTGGAAATGGGATTGGCAGCTGGACGAGTACCAGAGGATCCGGAGACATCCGGTCGTAAGTGGGGTATGGGTTTGGACTGCAGGGAAGCCGGACATCGTCGCACCGTGATTCAACGTTGGAAAAAATCGGCCCTCTCCGCAGTGGCCGCCACTGCGATCGGCGCGGCTGCGTTGTTCAGCCTGAACGGCTCGGCCCTTTCGAGCGGTGAAACCCGCACGCTGTCGATCTATCAGATCCACACCAAGGAAAGCCTCACGATCACCTACATGAAGGGCGGGAAATACATTCCCTCCGCCATGAAGAAGATCAACTACATCCTGCGTGACTGGCGGCGGAACGAAGTCATCACCATTTCCCCGCGCACCATCGACCTGATGTGGGAACTTCATGCCGATCTTGGTTCCAAGGCACCCATCCATATTGTATCCGGCTACCGCTCGCCGCGCACCAACGCCTTCCTGAAAAAGGTCGGCCGCAATGTCGCACGCAAGAGCCAGCACATGGTTGGCCGCGCCATCGACCTCTATTTCCCCGATGTACCGGCCGTGAAGATCCGCAACTCAGCACTGGTGCGCCAGGTGGGCGGCGTGGGTTATTACCGCTCCGGCGGCGGCCCCACGGGTTTCGTCCACATCGACTCGGGCCGCGTCCGTCACTGGGGCCCCGCCATCAGCCAGTCGCAGATGGCACAGATCATGCGCGACTACCGCAAGACAGTGGGCGCGCGCGTCAACAAGCGGGGCATGAAGGCCGTGCCCGAAGTCGAGCTTGCGATGGCCGATCCTTCGGCGTCAGCGCTCCCTTCCCAGCAGGAAGGCGGCAGCGCCTCGGCTTCGCAGAAGAGCAAGAAGAAGATTCCGCTCGAAACCGCCTATGCCGAGGATGATGCCGAACTCGCCGGCATGAGCGAGGATGCGTCGGCCCCGACGCAGAAGCCGAAGCTCAAGCCCGCGGTCGAGGAAGCAAGGGACGCCGAAGAGGAACTGGTGGCCGATGCTTCCGCCGGCATCACCCAGGGCTATCCGGCGCCAAAGCCGCGCCCGCGCCCCATCGAAGTTCTGATGATGGCGGCCGTGAACATGAAGATCGAACCGGCCTCCGCGCCGCCACCTGATCAGATGGCGCGCCAGACGGCCTCGCCGCTGGCCAGCAACATGATCGGCACCGTCGTTGCAGCCGAAACGATGACCGAAACCGGGTCGCTCGAGTCGAACGCGTCTGCCAAGACCAGCCTGACGGATGAACTTCGCAATGGCATGTCGGAAGATGTGCCGACCATCCAGACCATGGCCGCCTCAGCCGCCGGCAGCGACATGTATTGGTGGCCGCAGCAGATCGTGTTCGACACCGCCAAGGCGGTGCGCCGCGATGGCGCACCCCAGCAGTTCAGCGAGAGCATCACGGCAGGCCTCCTGCCGGGCATCAACGATGCGCAGGCCGAACCGCCGCAGCAGATGCAACGCCTGGCCGCCGCAGCACCCGCCAGCGCCGCCGGCAAGGGCGACATGCTGCTGGTGAACCGCGCCGGAAAGGGTAGCCTTCTCGAAACGCGCTCGCCCGGCCAGACGGCGGGTGTGGGAAACTGACCGCCGATCCTGCAGGCGAATAGAAAAGAACGAAAAAAGGGCCGCTCATGCGGCCCTTTCCTGTTCCGGGACGCCGTGGCGCGCGGCCGCGTCAGGCCGCCTCTTCCGACTCGCCCGGGATCATGCCGAGTGCCGCCATGTAGACATCGAGCATGGATTGTTCTTCCTCACGCTCGGTCGCTTCCTTCTTGCGCAGGCTGATCACC
>JBIIGF010000016.1:0-11294 GCA_044236665.1 Aestuariivirga sp.
CGGATGTAGGGACCATTGTTGATGTGGTCGATGTCGAGCAGGCGAAGTTCGCCGTAGCCGGCCTCCTTCAGCGTGATGAGCATCTTCTCGCCGATCTCGTCCCCGGCTTCGGCGAAGATTTCGCCGGTCTTTTCATTGACCAGCTCATCGGCAAGGTAGAGGCCATAGAGATCCTCATCGCGCACGAGGAGATCCTTCACGCCGTCCTCGGCGAGCTTGCGGGCCAGGCGCGGCGTGATCTTCTTGCCGGCCTCGACGACGACCTGCCCCGTCTTGGCGTCGATCAGGTCGACGGACGGCTTGATGCCCTTGTAACGCTGCGCGTCGAAGGGCGTCTTCCAGCCGTTCTTGGTCAGCTTGTAGGTGACGGTCTTGTAGAAGGTGTGGAGGATTTCCTCCGAGTCGAGCCCGAGCGCATAGAGCAGCGTCGTGATCGGCAGCTTGCGGCGGCGGTCGATGCGGGCATAGATGATGTCCTTGGCGTCGAATTCGAAATCGAGCCAGGAGCCGCGGTAGGGAATGATGCGCGCCGCGAACAGCAGCTTGCCCGACGAATGCGTCTTGCCCTTGTCATGGTCGAAGAACACGCCCGGCGAACGGTGCATCTGGGACACGATCACGCGCTCCGTACCGTTCACGACGAAGGTGCCGTTGGCGGTCATGAGCGGCATGTCGCCCATGTAGACGTCCTGTTCCTTGATGTCCTTGACGGACTTGGCCTGGGTGTCCGGATCGATTTCGAACACGATCAGGCGCAGCGTCACCTTGAGGGGGGCGGCAAAGGTCATGCCGCGCTGCTGGCACTCATCCACGTCGAACTTGGGCTGCTCGAACTCATAGCGGACGAATTCGAGCATCGCCTGGCCTGAGAAGTCGGTGATCGGAAATACCGACTTGAAGACGGCCTGAAGCCCGTCATTCGCGCGGCCGCCGGGCGGCTCCGTCATCTGCAGGAACTGATCATAGCTTTCGCGCTGAACCTCGATGAGGTTCGGCATTTCGGCAACTTCGACATTCTTCCCGAAGAACTTGCGGAGGCGTTTGCGGCTAGCGGCGGACTGTGTTTCGGCCATGGGCTTTCCTTAACAGTGCTAAAACAAGCATATTCGACAGCTTGCCGAATCCCCTCTCGACCCCAAGGAGATCCGGCAAGCCGCCGCTTGCATGACGGTACTGGCCCGGCGGCGCCCCACGCGGGGACGCCGCCGGGAAACGCGTTACTTCAGCTCGACCTTGGCGCCAACGGCCTCGAGCTTCTTCTTCATCGCTTCGGCGTCAGCCTTGTTGACGCCTTCCTTCACGGTCTTCGGAGCGCCTTCGACGAGGTCCTTGGCTTCCTTGAGGCCCAGGCCGGTGATGGCGCGCACTTCCTTGATCACTTCGATCTTCTTGTCGCCGGCGGAAGCGAGAACGACGGTGAACTCCGTCTTCTCTTCAGCCGGAGCGGCAGCGGCAGCACCCGGAGCGGCGGCAACCGCCACCGGAGCGGCAGCGGAAACGCCCCACTTCTCTTCGAGCATCTTGGAAAGTTCGGCAGCTTCCAGAACGGAGAGGGCCGAGAGGTCTTCAACGAGCTTGCTGAGGTCAGCCATTTGAGTGTCTTTCTATCAGTCGGTTGGTTGGGTTGTACAGGGGGCGTGGCGTCTTAGCCAGCAGCCTGATCCTTGGTGGCATAAGCGTTGACGACACGCGCCAGTTGGCCGGCAGGAGCCTGAAGCACACCAGCAATCTTGGTGGCGGGCGCCTGAATGAGACCAATGAGCCTGCCCCGAAGCTGGTCGAGCGAGGGCAGTTCGGCGAGTGCCTTGACCGCAGCGGCATCCATCACGGTCTTGCCGAGCGCGCCGCCCAGAACAACGAACTTTTCGTTGGCCTTGGCGAAGTCCGCGGCAACCTTGGGTGCCGACACCGGGTCGGCGGCGTAAGCCACCATCGTCGGACCCACGAAGAGATCCTTGATTCCCGATGCGTCAGTGCCATCAAGAGCAAGCTTGGCAAGACGGTTCTTGGCGACCTTAACGGTCGCCCCCGCCTGGGCCATCTTGTTACGCAGGTCATTGACCTGATTAACGGTGAGGCCCTTGTTGTGGGCCACAACGATCACACCGGTGGTCTTGAACACCTGGTTGAGCGTTGCGACGAGCTCTTTCTTTTCAGCTCTTTCCACTTGCTCTCTCCTTTATGGCGGAAGGGCTGTTCACCCACCCGCCGTTGGACCAACCGCTCAAGCAACCAACCACACGACGGCAGAAGGCGCTTTTGAGCGGCGCTTACGTGCCTGTCCCCCTGCCCCCTTGCGGCGGCTCTGGGATTGTGAGGTCCAAACCGACTGAGAACCCCTTTTGAGGGTCCAAATCCTGTTTCGACACCCATCTCATGCAGGCTCGATTTTTAAGCGGGGCCGGAAGGCTGGCCGCGCCTGCAATCTCGGACAGGTAGACCGGAACACGAGATGCTCCGGTTAACCCACTGAAACAAAAGGTGTTTCAGTGGGAAACTTGTATCAGGTTCAGGCCGCGCCGCCGGTCACGGAGGCGAGGTCGAGCTTCAGGCCAGGGCCCATGGACGAAGAAATGGACAATTTCTTGACGTAGGTACCCTTGGAAGCCGAAGGCTTGGCCTTGATTACCGCATCAACGAAGGCACGGATGTTCTGCGACAGCTGCTCGTCCGAGAACGAGGCCTTGCCAACGCCGCCCTGCACGATACCGGCCTTCTCGACACGGAACTCGACAGCGCCCCCCTTGGCGGCCTTCACGGCGCCAGCGACATCCATCGTGACCGTGCCGACCTTGGGGTTCGGCATCATGCCGCGCGGGCCCAGCACCTTGCCCAGACGACCGACGAGGCCCATCATGTCCGGCGTGGCGATGCAGCGGTCGAAGTCGATCTGGCCCTTGTTGACGATCTCGAAGAGATCCTCGGCACCCACGACTTCCGCACCGGCCTTCTTCGCTTCCTCGGCCTTGGCGCCCTTGGCGAACACGCCGACGCGCAGGTTGCGGCCCGTCCCATTCGGCAGGTTCACCACGCCACGGACCATCTGGTCCGAGTGGCGCGGATCGACGCCGAGGTTCATGGCGATTTCCACGGTTTCGTTGAACTTGGCGTTGGCGCGTTCCTTGATCAGCTTGACCGCCTCATCGAGGCCGTAGAGCTTCTGACGGTCGATGCCTTCGGAATTCTTAGCGAGACGCTTAGCGAGCTTTGCCATTGTGTTACTCCACCACCTGAAGGCCCATGGACCGGGCGGAGCCGGCAATTTCACGCGCGGCCGCATCCACGTCACGGGCGTTCATGCCCTTGAGCTTCTGCTCGGCGATCTCGCGGCACTGGGCCATCGTCACCTTGCCGACGAAGGCACCCTTGCCCGGCTCCTTGGAGCCCGACTTGAGGCCGGCAATCTTCTTCAGGAAATAGGTCGCCGGCGGCGACTTCATCTCGAAGGTGAACGACTTGTCCTGATAGGCCGTGATAACGACCGGAACCGGCATGCCCGGCTCCATCTTCTGCGTGGCGGCATTGAAGGCCTTGCAGAATTCCATGATGTTGAGGCCGCGCTGACCGAGAGCGGGGCCGATCGGCGGAGACGGATTTGCCTGTCCCGCCGGCACTTGCAGCTTGACGTAGCCGACGACTTTCTTAGCCATGTTGTTTCCCTCACCGGATGACCCGGCTGGTTGAGGTTAGTGGTCCGGCTTGTTGAGGGCCTCCCACCGGGCGAACAGACAAAAACGCCCCTCAGCGGAGCTTTTCAACCTGCCCGTATTCGAGTTCGACAGGCGTGGGCCTGCCGAAAATGGACACGGCCACCTTGAGCCGCGCCCGTTCCTCGTCGACTTCCTCTACCTGACCGGAGAAGGAAGCGAAAGGACCATCTGCAACGCGCACCTGCTCGCCGACCTCGAAGGTCAGCGTGGACTTGGGGCGCTCGACGCCTTCTGCAACCTGGTTGAGGATGCGGGAGGCCTCGGCATCGGTGATCGGGATCGGTTTCGAATCCGAGCCCAGGAACCCCGTCACCTTCGGGGTGTTCTTGATCAGGTGAAAGGCCTGATCGGTAAGCTCCATCTTCACCAGCACGTAGCCGGGGAAGAAGCGGCGCTCGCTCTTGATCTTGCGGCCACGGCGAACTTCGACCACCTCCTCGGTGGGGACGAGCACCTGCTCGAAGAGATCGCCCAGACCCTTCTGAACGGCCTGCTCACGGATCGAGTCGGCAACCTTCTTCTCGAAATTCGAGTAAGCGTGAACGATGTACCAGCGCTTTGCCATGTCTGCCTGTCCGCCCGCCCTTAGCCCGCCAAACCGAGAACCCACTGCACAGCCATGTTGATCACGGCGTCGACAGCGAGGAAAAAGACCGCAGCAATGGCAACCATGATGAACACCATCACGGTCGAGATCATCGTCTCGCGGCGCGTCGGCCACGTGACCTTTGCAGCTTCCTCACGGACCTGCTGGAGAAACTCGAACGGATTGGTTCTGGCCACCTTGTTCTTCCTGGAAAATGGCAGGGGCAGTAGGGCTCGAACCCACGACCTGCGGTTTTGGAGACCGCCGCTCTACCAACTGAGCTATACCCCTATCAGCGCGGCGCCTTCCCCAAATGGGTAACGCGCCGCACCATTTAAAGTGTTAGTCCGTGATCTTGGCGACGACGCCGGCGCCGACGGTACGGCCGCCTTCGCGGATGGCGAAGCGCAGCTTTTCTTCCATGGCGATCGGCGTGATCAGCTCGACGTCAAACGAGATGTTGTCGCCAGGCATCACCATTTCCGTGCCAGCCGGCAGCGTCACAACGCCCGTCACGTCGGTCGTGCGGAAGTAGAACTGCGGACGGTAGTTGGCAAAGAACGGCGTGTGACGGCCACCCTCTTCCTTCGTCAGGATGTAGGCTTCCGCCTTGAACTTCTTGTGCGGCTTCACCGTGCCGGGCTTGCACAGCACCTGGCCGCGCTCAACGCCTTCACGGTCAATGCCGCGCAGCAGCGCGCCAACGTTGTCGCCAGCCTCGCCCGAGTCGAGCAGCTTGCGGAACATTTCAATGCCCGTCACCGTCGTCTTCTGCGTGTCGCGGATGCCGACGATCTCGACTTCCTCGCCAACCTTCACGATGCCGCGCTCAACACGGCCGGTCACCACGGTGCCACGGCCCGAGATCGAGAACACGTCTTCGATCGGCATCAGGAACGGCTGGTCCTTCGGACGCTCCGGCTGCGGGATGTAGGTGTCAACCGCTTCCATCAGCTTCAGAACCGCGTCACGGCCGAGCTCGGGGCTCTTGCCTTCCAGCGCGCACAGCGCCGAACCACGGATGATCGGAATGTCGTCGCCCGGGAACTGATAGGACGACAGCAACTCGCGCACTTCCATCTCGACGAGGTCCAGAAGCTCCGGATCGTCGACCATGTCGCACTTGTTCATGAACACAACAAGCGCCGGAACGCCAACCTGGCGGGCCAGCAGGATGTGCTCGCGGGTCTGCGGCATCGGGCCGTCAGCCGCCGACACAACCAGGATCGCACCGTCCATCTGCGCCGCACCGGTGATCATGTTCTTCACATAGTCCGCGTGGCCGGGGCAGTCGACGTGCGCATAGTGGCGCGCCTTGGTCTGGTATTCGACGTGCGCCGTGTTGATCGTGATGCCACGGGCGCGCTCTTCCGGCGCCTTGTCGATCTGGTCATAGGCCGTGAACGTCGCACCGCCCGACTCCGCCAGAACCTTGGTGATCGCAGCCGTCAGCGACGTCTTGCCGTGGTCAACGTGACCAATCGTGCCAATGTTGCAATGCGGCTTGTCGCGGTTGAATTTCTCTTTGGCCATCGTCGCTCTACCTTGTTAGCCGCATCGCGGCATTCACGATTCAAACTTTGGAGCGGGTGAAGGGAATCGAACCCTCGTATTCAGCTTGGAAGGCTGCTGCTCTACCATTGAGCTACACCCGCCCGGAAAACCGTTGTCCGAACTCCTAAACCCTGTCTGGCGCAAAGCCCCAAGCAATGGTGGGGGAGGTAGGACTCGAACCTACGAAGGCGAAGCCAGCGGATTTACAGTCCGCCCCCTTTGCCGCTCGGGACACTCCCCCACAATGCCCCTGTGAGGGCATTCCGTTTGCTTTGGGCCAAACGCCATTCAGCCCGGGGGTCGCCCGGGCCGTTTGGTGGGCGCCTTATGCAGTCGCTCCGGGTGCAAGTCAAGGGAATGATTGCAGGAGGTGGCAGCAAAGTTTCCCGCGCGCCGGCCAGGCACGGGGTGGCCGCCCTGCCTCAGGGCATTGCCAGCCGCGAGCAGCCAAGCCCTTGAAACAACTTCCGAATGCATCACCCCGAAGAATTCCGCACAACCCATTGACCTGAAGAGGCGATCGCGCTTCCCTGCGGGCATGGAACTGATCACCACCACCGAATCGCTCGAGCGCCTCTGCACGGCCCTCGCCACCGAGGCCTTCATCACTGTCGATACCGAATTCATGCGCGAGTCGACCTATTGGCCCGACCTCTGCCTGATACAGGTGGCCGGGGAAGCGCTGAACGGCCTGATCGACCCGCTCGCCCCGGGGATCGACCTCTCGCCGTTTTTCGCCCTGATGAACAATCCGGCAGTTTTGAAGGTTTTCCATGCCGCCCGGCAGGACATTGAAATCATGGTGCATCGTGCGGGCATCGTGCCGCATCCGGTGTTCGACACGCAGATCGCCGCCATGGTCTGCGGCTTCGGTGACCAGGTCGGCTATGAAGCCATCGTGCGGCGCCTGGCCAAGGCGCAGATCGACAAATCCTCCCGCTTCACCGACTGGTCGCGGCGGCCGCTGAGTGACAAGCAGCTGGCCTATGCGCTGGCCGATGTCACCCACCTCCGGGTCGTCTATGAAGCTCTCAAGACCGAGCTTGACCGCACCGGACGGGAACACTGGTTGCGCGAGGAGATGGAAATTCTCACCAATCCTGCCACCTACCGCACCGAGCCGGAAGATGCGTGGAAACGCATCAAGGTGAGGCTCCGGTCCAAGAAGCAGCTGGGCGTGCTTGTGGAAGTCGCCGCCTGGCGCGAGCGCGAGGCACGCGAGAAGAACGTGCCGCGTTCGCGTGTGCTGAAGGACGACGCGGTGGCCGAAGTGGCGGTGCAGATGCCGCAGACACGGGAGGCGCTGAACCAGTTGCGCGCCCTGCCCCGCGGCATGGCCGCCTCGCGGATCGGTGACGGACTGCTCAAGGCGGTGGCGGCGGGTCTTGCCATCGACCCCAAGACCCTCGAGCAACCCGACGACGGGCGCGACGACATGAGCGAAGCGGCACAGGCGGCGGCCGAAGTGCTCAAGCTGGCGCTGAAGGTGGTGTGCGAACAGGAAGGGATCGCCCCGAAGCTGGTGGCATCGAGTTCCGACATCGATGCCATCGCGGAGAGCGATGATGCCGATATCCACCTCATGCATGGTTGGCGGCGGGAACTGTTCGGCAACCTGGCGCTCGCCATCAAGCGCGGCGAGGCGGTGATCGGCTTCGCTCGTGGGCGTGTGCGGGTCCTGCCCGCAACCGCCAGCGTTCCAGCGGCGGCGGAATAGCGTCTACGTCCGCCCGATCACCAGTTTCGGCGTCCGGCCCATTTCGGCTGCAAGTCCGGCGAGCCGCTTCTCGACACGCTCGCCCGACAGATCGGCGAGTTTCTTCGGCAGGGACAGGATCAGCGTCTTGTTGTCACCAAGCCGGATGCCGATTTTCGGCAACATGCCGGGCATGGCGGCGGAGAGCAGATAGGCCAGCCGGAACATGCTGCTCAGCAGATGGGCGCGCTGGTTGTCCTCATCATCGAGCATGCGGGTCAGGTCATCGCCATCTTCGCCATCGCCGTCGTAGCGATAGAAGATGGTGAGTGCCAGGAACACCCGGCCGGGATGGTCCACGCCGACAAAGGCGGCCTGCGAAATCATCGAGAGTGAGCGTTCGGCTCGGTAATCCGGATGGGCGCGCCAACCGATATCGGCCAGCAAGCAGGCCGCATAGCGCAGGCGGCGCTGCTGCGCGGTCTCGGCAAGCTTGCCGGGCCCGAAAAGCTGATCCGTCCAGTCGCACAGTTCCAGTTCGTGTTCGGGCGAGCGCGCATAGCGGCGGGCGAAATCCCAACACGATGAGAGAAGTGGATCGGCCCGTTTCTTGCGGAGCGGCAGCTTGGAGTAAAGCAGCCCCTCCCGCACCCCATAGACCGAGATCTCGACCCGGCTGGCCTCGGCATGGTGGAGCAGGCGTTCGAGCACCAGCGCGCCGAACGGCATGGTATCCGAGCGGCTCTTCGAGACCTCGCGGATATCCTTGAGCGATGAAGGTGAGAGGTTCGCCACGAGCGCAGACAGTGACATGGCCTGCTGCCGGCTGAGCTGATAGCAGTGCAGCACATGCAGCGGGTAATGGCTCTGGGCCATGTGCAGCTTGGCGAGATTGCGCCACGTGCCGCCTACTGCATAGAAGGTCCGGCCCTTGAGCAGCTTCAGGATGTCCGTCCGGGCGAAGGTTTCATCGATGATCTCACGGGCCTTGTCGATCGAGCCGCCCGACATGTCCATCAGCCGCAGCGGGCCGATCGGCAATGTGATGCCATCGCGCAGCTTGCCGTCCTTGATGTCGATGAGTTCGAGCGAGCCGCCGCCCAAATCCCCGGCGATGCCGTCCGCCCCTGGAATGCCGGCGATGACGCCGAGCGCCGCAAAGCGCGCTTCTTCCTTGCCGGTCAGGACCTTGATATCAAAGCCCAAGGCCTTCTCGGCCCTGGCAATGAATTCAGCACCATTCGTAGCTTCCCGGGCGGCGGCTGTCGCCACCGCATGCACCTGACGGGCACCGATCTGGCGCACCAGCGCGCGAAAGCGCTTGAGCGCAGCGAGGGCCCGCCGCATGCCCTCCTCCGCCAGTTTGCCCTCGGTCGCCACGCCGCGGCCGAGACCGCACAGGATCTTTTCATTGAAGACTGGCGAGGGCGAGCGGCGCAGTCCATCGTAAACCACGAGGCGAACCGAATTGGAGCCGATATCGACCACGGCCACCGGACGGTACTTCGGCGGCTCCGTTCTGAATCCAGTGTGCCAGCTCACGTTTTCGCCTTGGCCTTCTTCTTCACGCGCTCGATGATTTCGGGCGGCACATTATCCGCCTGAGCCCGCCCCCGTCCAGACAGGGAGGCATTTTTCATGAAGTATTCATGGGCATTGAACGGCTCTTCATCGGGTCCCGGCACGATGCGTCTCGATGTACCGTCCGCCAGCAACTCCCAGCTCTGCTGATTGTCCATCAGATTGGCCATCATGATCTGATCGAGGATCTGGTCATGCACGGTGGGGTTCTCGATGGGGATCAGCGTTTCGACGCGCCGGTGCAGGTTGCGCTGCATCCAGTCGGCAGAGGAGATATAGACCTTGGCGCGCTTGTCAGGCAGCGCGTGACCACCGCCGAAGCACACGATGCGCGAATGTTCGAGGAAGCGGCCGACGATGCTCTTGACCCGGATGTTTTCCGAAAGTCCCGGCACGCCGGGCCTCAGGCAGCAGATGCCGCGCACCACGAGGTCGATCTGCACACCGGCCTGGCTGGCGCGGTAAAGCGCGTCGATGATGCCGGGATCGACCACTGAATTCATCTTGGCCCAGATCTGTGCAGGCCGCCCGGCCCGCGCATGGGCAATCTCCTCATCGATGTGCTCGATCAGGCGCGCCTTCAGATTGATCGGCGAGAGCGCGATCTTCTCCAGGTCTTCGGGCTGCGCATAGCCGGAAATGAAGTTGAACAGGCGCGCTGCATCGCGCACCAGCGCCGGGTCGCAGGTGAAGAAGGAAAGATCGGTGTAAACCTTGGCGGTGATCGGGTGATAGTTCCCGGTACCGAAATGCACATAGGTTCGCATCTGGTTGCTCTCACGGCGCACCACCATCGAAACCTTGGCATGGGTCTTCAGCTCGATGAAGCCGAACACCACCTGAACGCCGGCCCGCTCAAGGTCGCGCGCCCACTGGATGTTGGCCTCTTCGTCAAAACGCGCCTTGAGCTCAACCAGCGCCATGACGGACTTACCCGCCTCTGCCGCCTTGGCCAGAGCCGCCACGATGGGCGAATCCTTCGATGTGCGGTACAGCGTCTGTTTGATCGCCACGACGTCGGGGTCATTGGCGGCCTGCAGCACGAACTGCACCACCACGTCGAAGGACTCATAGGGGTGATGAACCACAATGTCCTTCTGGCGGATGGCCGCGAAGCAATCGCCGCCGTGGTCAAGAATGCGTTCGGGAAACCGCGCAATGAAGGGCGGAAACTTGAGATCGGGCCGCTCATCGAGGATCAGCTGGCGTGTATCGGAGTAGCCAACGAGGCCAGCACATGCGACGACCACATCCGGCTCGACATCGGCCTCCCCGGTGATGAACTCCAGCAGCGATGGCGGCGTGCTGGCCTCCACCTCTAGCCGGATGACCGAGCCACGGCGGCGGCGCTTCAGAGCGCTTTCGAACACGCGCACGAGGTCTTCGGCTTCTTCCTCAATTTCGATGTCGCTGTCGCGGATCAGCCGCATCACACCCTGACCCTTCACATCGTAACCGGGGAAGAGCTTGGGAATGAAAAGGGCCAGCATGTTCTCGAGCGAGATGAAGCGCACGGCCTGCTGCCCTTCGATGGCGGGCAGTCGAACGAAACGATCGAGCTGCTGCGGGATGGGAAGCAGCGCGTTCATCCGCCCACCATCCTTGCGCCGCTTCAGTTCGAGGCACATGATGAAGCCGCGGTTGGGGATGAAGGGGAATGGGTGGGCTGGATCAATGGCGATGGGCGTCACGACCGGCAGGATCTGCTCGAGAAAGCGCTGGTCCAGCCAGCTCTTTTCATGAGGCGCCAGGTCGCTTCCATCGGTGATGGCGATGCCGTTCTGCGCCAGTTCCTCCTTGAGCTGGATCCAGCGGCGGTCCTGCTCGGACATCAGTTCCTGCGCCAGCACGCGCACCCGGTCCAACTGCTCCTGGGCGGTGAGCCCATCATCGCTGACCTGGGTCAGCTTTTCGCGTACCTGGCCCACGAGGCCCGCCACGCGCACCATGAAGAACTCATCGAGGTTGTTACCGGAGATCGAGAGGAACCGTAACCGCTCCAGCAGCGGATGCGCCAAGTTGCGGGCCTCCTCCAGCACCCGCATGTTGAAGCCCAGCCAGGAAATCTCCCGGTTGATGAAACGCTCCGGCGTATCGGGGGTGATGGTTCGCGTTGTAACGGGAAGCTGCTCGTTCATGACACTCTTTCAGGTCCACCCGGATTTTC
>JBIIGF010000404.1:0-3047 GCA_044236665.1 Aestuariivirga sp.
CCAGCTTCGGCGCTCCTGACGGAGCGCGTGGCACGGAACACGCTCGAGAATTTCCGATTCGGGGCGGCCATGATTGCAGCACGGCCCGGCGGCTGGTCAGGGATCACGACCGTGGCCCTCTGCGCGAAGCCGTTTCACATGCGCCGTGTGGTCATGACCGCACGCCAGCAGCTTCCCCAAGGGCTCAACCTGTTGGCCTGCCCGCCCGCCGACAGCACCGATCTCACCCGGGACAACTGGTGGATGACAGAGCGCGGCCGCAAGCGCGTTCTCTCGGAACTCGCCCGGATTGGTGAGTATGCGCTGAACGGAGATATCGGTGACGTCTGATCCGCAGCGCGCGCACCTCATCGGCATATCCGGCAATGGCATGTTTCCCCTTGCCTTGCTGTTGAAGGAGGCGGGGTTCAGCGTTACCGGCAGCGATGCGAGCCTGATCCCGGCCCGCGCGGCGATCCTCTCGGCCAGGGGTATTGACTGCTGGGAGGCCAGGCCTCACCAGGCCACCACGGGGCGCATCAGCGGAGCTGACCTTGTCGTGGCAAGTGCGGCAATCCCCCGCCACCACCCAGAACTCAGGGCAGCACGCCACGGCAACTGCGTGGTGCAGACCCGCGCCGGAACTCTGGCGCAGATGATCGAGCACCGCGAAACCGTATGTATCGCCGGAAGCCATGGCAAGTCGACGGTCACCGCCATGCTCATGGCGATCCTTTCCGCCGACCGGGGCGACCGGTTCGGCTACATGATCGGTGCCGAGGGTGCGGCCCCTCTGCCCGCCCGCCTCAGCATGGAGGCGGGCCTCTTCGTGACGGAAGCCTGCGAGGCGCATGGCGCGCTTGCGGCGTGGCGTCCAGTGCATGCCATTGTCACGAACATCGATGACGAACACAGTGATCACTATGCCACCGACGGCGGGCTTAAGAAGGCCTTCCTGGCGTTCATGCAGCGTGTCCCGGATCATGGTGCAATCATCGCCTGTGGCGATGATCCCGGCGTGTCTGCACTGCTCCCGCGTCTCAAACGGCCCGTCTTCAGATTTGGCCTTTCTCCCAGGAACCGTCTACGCGCCACGCTCTCTGACGGGAGTGCGGAGATTATCCTCGACAACTCAGTTCTGGGCCGCCTGACGCTTCGCGTGCCGGGCGAGCACAATCTCCGTAACGCGCTGGCAGCACTTGCCATGGCCATGGCGCTTCACGTTCCCGTCACGCGGGCCATTGCGGCACTGCAGGGCTTTGACGGCATCTCCCGCAGGCTGCAACGTATCGATCACGGTAACGGCCCGCGACTGTTCGACGACTTCGCGCATCACCCGGCGGAAATCGATGCCGCACTCACAACGCTCCGGCCTTCGACGCAGTCACGGCTGATCGCAGTGTTGGAGCCGCAACTCCACGCCCGCGTCACGCGGCTTGCAGCCGGGTTTGCCGCAGCTCTCCGCAAAGCTGATATTCGCATCGTCATGCCCGTTACCGGGGATGGCGAACACTTCACAGGCGAGAACGGCGATGACGCGCTCGCCGCAGCCTGCGCGGCAGCAGACGTTGACATCATGCGGGCGGCCTCCACCGGCGATCTCATCAGCATGATCGGCACGCTGGCCACCGAACGTGACACGATTGTCGTGATGAGCGGCCGCCATGGCGGATCACCTGCGGCGGCCGTCCATGAAAGGCTTGGCGCAAATCCTGCCGCGCCTGCGGCAGCACGTGAAGAGGCCGGAACCACCAAGCCATCGGTGTTGCTCGGCCGGACAGACAGGACGATCCCCGACATCCTGGCGTCGATCCTCGTGCACGCCGGCACGCAGCCAGATGCGCCAGCCATCGAGATGGGCAGCCGCAAGCTGAGCTACCAACAGCTTGTCGCCCGCGCGGGAGCGCTTGCCGCACGGGCGACGGCCAGCGGCATTCAGCGGGGGGATACTATTGCCGTGTGCCTGCCCCGCAGCGTTGACCGCGTCGTGGCTCTTGTCGCCGCATTGTCCACCGGCGCTGTCTATCTGCCGCTTGATCCCAATCTCCCGCGTAGCCGCCTTGACCAGATGCTGGGGGATTCCGGGGCGCGGGCGGTTGTGGTGAATGCCGCAAGCCCCGCCCTGAGTACCGGCGGCCGGGCCCTGATCAGTTGTGACTTCATCACCGCGGCGCCTCTACCGACAGCGATAGAACCCGAACAAGACTGCCTCGCCTACGCAATTTATACATCGGGCACCAGCGGACAGCCCAAAGCGGTGCGCATAAGGCGGCGGGCCCTCTCAAATTACGCCGCATCGGCCATCCAGTCGTTTGAGTTGCAGTCATCTTCGCGGGTTTCGCTGGTCAGTGCCTTCGGCTTTGATGTGTCGATCGGTGACATGGTGATGGCGCTGGCGGCGGGCGCATGCATCGTGATCCCCACCGACCTCGAGGCCCACCCGGGAAATCCGCTGGCCAAGTTCATCAACAAGGCTGAGCTCACACATCTGTCCCTCACGCCCTCGCTGCTCAGCGCCATTCCACACGGCAGCTATCCCAGCCTCAAGGCGATCATTGTGGCGGGCGAGGCCTGCCCGCAGGTTCTGGTGGATCGCTGGGCAGGAGACCGCCTGTTCTTCAACGCCTACGGACCGGCGGAAGCCACCGTGGAGGTCACCATCGCGCAATGCAGGCCACATCACGATGTAACGGTTGGAACGCCGATCGACAATGTAGGCGTCTGCATCCTGAGCGACGAGATGCACCCCACCGCGACCGGCACCGAGGGTGAAGTCTGCATCTTCGGCGAAGCCCTGGCCGAGGGCTATCACGGGCTTGCCGATCTCACGGCGGACCGCTTCCCCACACTTGCCCGGGCGGACTGGCATGGGGCCGCAGGCCCTCTCAGAGTGTACCGGACGGGCGACCGTGGTTTCATCGATCAGCAGGGGAAACTCCGGTTGACGGGGCGGCTGGACGAGCAGATCAAGTTCAATGGCTTCAGGATTGAGCCGGCTGAAATCGAAGCGGTCATCTGCCAGCAACCGGGCGTGCTCGATGCGTGCGTATCGCTGATGCGCGGACCAA
>JBIIGF010000405.1:0-3040 GCA_044236665.1 Aestuariivirga sp.
CCTTGTCGGCAAGACACTGGGCTCGCTCGGCCTCGGCAATATCGGCGCCGAGATGTTCCGCATGGCACGGCCCTTCGACATGCGGTTCATCGCGCATGACCCCTATGCCGACACGGCGGTGGCCGCCGAACTGGGCATCGAACTGGTTTCGCTCGAAGAGGTCTTCGCACGCTCTGACGTTCTGTCCGTCAATTGCCCGCTGACGCCGGACACGCACCACATCGTCAATGCCGAACGCCTGGCGCTCATGAAGCCTACCTCCTATTTCATCAACACGGCGCGCGGCCCCATCGTGGACCAAGAAGCACTGACGACCGCACTGGCGGAGGGGCGGATCGCGGGCGCAGGCCTCGACGTGTTCGAACAGGAACCGCCCGATGCAGATGACCCGCTGCTGAAACTCGACAATGTCATCCTCGCGCCGCATGCCCTGTGCTGGACGGACCAGTGCTTTGCCGGCAATGGCGCGGCAGATGTGAAGGCGGTGCTCGACATCATGCAGGGCCAACTGCCGCGCGGCATCGTCAACACGCAGGTGACGGAACAGCCGGGCTTCCGCGCGAAGCTCAGCTTCCTTGCCACGCGCTTCGCGTGATGGAGTCATCTGAAACCGGGAGGAACAGAATGGCCAGCACCGCCCTCACCCGTGCCGTGAAGCTGACAGGCACCAACCTGCCCGAACCGAAGCGCCGCACGCTGGAAGCCGGGCCGGTCACCGCCATGTTCGACAATGGCGCGCTGCGCTACATCCGCTATCGCGGCGTCGAGGTGCTGCGCGGCATCTCCTATCTGGTGCGCGACCGGAACTGGGGCACCTATGCACCGGCAATCGAGAAGCTGAAGATCCGGCAGGCGAAGGACGGCTTCAGCATCAGCTACACCGCGACCTGCCGCGACAAGGCACAGGCCATCCGCTATGATGTGACGGTCACGGCGGACCGCAAGGGCACACTCGCCTTTTCGGCCGTCGCAACGCCGCTCACCGATTTCCTGACCAACCGCACCGGCTTCGTGGTGCTGCATCCGCTGGATGGCGTGGTGGGACACCCCGTCGGGATCCTGCATACCGACGGCACCACGCGCCGCGCCCGCTTTCCAAAATTCATCAGCCCCGGCCAGCCGGTGTTCGCCATCCGCGCGCTGACGCACGAGGTGGTGCCCGGTGTCACCGCGACGGTGCTGATGGACGGCAACACATTCGAGATGGAGGACCACCGCAACTGGATGGATGCCTCCTACAAGACCTATGTCTGTTCCCTGCTGGACCCGTGGCCCTACACACTGAAGAAGGGCCAGCCCTTCACCCAGACGATCACCTTGCGCATCACCGGAAGGCCCACGGCGAAGCGGGCCACCTCATCAGGGGCGGCTGTCAGCGTCACGGTCGGCAAGGTGAAGGGCCGCATGCCGGAGATTGGCGCTGGCGTGCCGATGCCGGAAGCAAGGGCAGCCGTTGAACAGGCCGGTCTCATTGCTGCGATGGAGCCCTCCTATCTCGTCTGCCAGATTGACGGGCGCAACAGGCATCAGGCCACAGCGGCAGCGGCCTTCCGCAAGTTGCAGGCGCTGACCGATACGCCCTCCATGCTGGAAGTCGTGCTGCCCGCCACGAAGCCCGCCGAGGATGAGCTCCGGGCGATTGCCGCCGAACTCGCCAGGGCCGATTACCGGCCGGACGCCATCGTCATCACCCAGCAGCATGATCTCAAATCCTTCCAGCCCAACGCACCCCGCCCCAACGGGCCCTCCTATGAGGAGATGGCGAAGGCCGCGCGCAAGGCCTTCCCGGGCGTACCGATCGGTGGCGGCATGCTCTCCTACTTCACGGAGTTGAACCGGAAGCCGCCGCCCGGCGGCGTGTTCGACTTCGTTACACACAGCCTCTGCCCCATCGTGCATGCGGCCGATGACATCTCGGTGATGGAGACGCTGGAGTCCATTCCCTCCATCATCGCATCCACCCGCAAGCTGATCGGCAGGGCGCATTATCATCTGGGGCCCTCCGCCATTGGCTGCCGTGGCAACCCCTATGGCGCGGCGGTGACACCGAACCCCAACAATGAGCGCCTGTGCCTTGCGGAGATGGACCCGCGCCAGCGCGGCCTGTTCGCGGCGGCCTGGAATGTCGGCCTCATCGCCGCGCTGGCCAAGGGCGGGCTCGACAGCGTGACACTGGGTGCCGTGACCGGGCCACAGGGCGTCATCTACCGCAAGATGGCTCATCCGCAGCCGGGCTTCGATGGCACGGGAGCGAAGGTCTATCCCGCCTATCATGTGCTGGCGGGCCTCTGCCCCGCATCCGGCCACCAGCGGCGCGACACGGTGGTGAGTGCTGCCGCCACCATCGCTGCCCTTGCTTATCAGTCCGGCACGGGCACGGAGTTGTGGCTCGCGAACCTCACAGCCAGCGCCCAGTTGGTGAAGGTGGCTGGATTGCGCGGTCCTGCTGAGATCCACCACCTGTCGGAACAGACCTTTGCCACGCTGACGCGGGAGCCCGATTTCCTGCACCGCCCCGGCGCGCGCATCAAGACGCTTTCCGGCATGGAGCTTGGACCCTATGCTGTCGCCCGCATCAGAACAGGCTGACCCCCGACCGCCGCGAAGGGCTCAATGGACATTCTGGATTACTTTGAATTCGAAGACGCCGGCCGCCGCCTCGAAGACCTCGAGACCCCTGTTCCGGTGATCGACATCGGCATCGTCGCGCGCAACCTCCACCGCTGGCAGCAGCGATGTGATGCGGCGGGCTTCGCCAACCGCCCGCACATCAAGACCCACAAGCTCGCCGCGCTGGCAAAGGCGCAGATTGGTTTGGGGGCGCGGGGCATCACGGTGCAGAAACTCGGCGAGGCAGAGGCGATGGCGGAGGCCGGCATCACCGACATGCTGCTGACCTTCAATGTGGTGGGCCGCCCCAAGCTGGCGCGGCTTGCGGAACTGGCGCGGCGGACGGACATCAAGCTGGTGGCGGACAATGACGCGGTGCTCGATGGCCTCGCCCACGCAGCGCAACAGGCCGGGCGCGACATTGCGGTGA
>JBIIGF010000406.1:0-3030 GCA_044236665.1 Aestuariivirga sp.
CTCGGCGCCGAACCGCGAGGTGCCTTTCAGAAGCCTGGCGAGGCGGCCATCGACCGCATCCAGCACCACCGCCAGCATGACGGCCGCGACCGCCAGTTCATAGCGGCCTTCGATGCCGAGGCGGATGGCCGTGACACCGCTGCACAGCGCCAGAAGCGTGATAAGGTTGGGAAGCAGATAGCGCACCGGCACCATGCGGAAGCCGCGCTGCCGGTTCTCCGGTTCGGCCACGGCCTGGTCGAATTGTTCCGCGCCGTCACCCATCAACTGGTCCGCCCGTGACGTTCGGCTTCGGTCGATGTGAGATCGGCCAGAACGGTTTCGCCCGCAACGGCGCGCTGGCCGACGCAGGCGAGAGACGTAACACCCTGCGGCAGATAGACGTCAACGCGGCTGCCGAAGCGGATCAGCCCGAAGCGCTGCCCGGCGGAGAGGCTTTCGCCCTCCTGCACGAATTTCACGATGCGGCGGGCCACGAGGCCCGCGATCTGCACCACGCCGATGCGCTGGCCGTTGGCGCGCTCGAGCGTGAGGGCCTGCCGCTCATTGTCGAGCGAGGCCTTGTCGAGATCGGCATTGACGAACAGGCCAGGTACATAGGTGATGCGCCGGATGGCGGCATCGAGGGGCGAGCGGTTCACATGCACGTCGAACACGTTCATGAACACCGAGATGCGCGTGACCGGCTCGCGCGGCAGGTCGAGTTCGGCAGGCGGGATCACTTGCTCGATGGCGCTGATGCGGCCATCGGCCGGGGAAATCACCAAGCCGTCGCGCATCGGCGTCACCCGTTCGGGATCACGGAAGAAATAGGCGCACCACAACGTGAGAATGACGCCAAGCCACGCGAGCGGCCCCGCCCCCAGCCAGAACAACACGAGTGTGACGGCGGCGAAGATGGCGATGAAGCGGTAACCCTCGCGGTGGATGGGGACCAGAACTTCGGACATGGATTTGACGATTGACATGGGAGATGATGTAGCCGCTCTGGGTTGGGTTGAAAAGCGTCTCTGCGCCTGGGCCTGAACCTGCGGGCTGCAATCAGGGGGTGAGATCGATAGCGAGCTTGCGGAGCACCGGGTCGTCGAATCCTTCCTCTTCAACCTGGATTTCCTTCAGTTTCTCGCGGGCCTCTTCGGCCTGGCGCTGGCGATTCCACATGGCGGCGTAAATGCCGTCCTGGTTGAGCAGCTCGGCGTGGGTGCCGCGCTCCGCCACCTGGCCGCGCTCCAGCACGATGATCTCATCGGCATCGACCACGGTCGAAAGCCGGTGCGCGATGACGAGGGTGGTGCGGTTTTCCGACACCTTCCGGAGCGCCGCCTGGATCTGGTGCTCGGTGAAACTGTCGAGCGCCGAGGTCGCCTCGTCGAGGATGAGGATGGGCGGTCCCTTCAGGATGGTGCGGGCGATGGACACGCGCTGCTTCTCGCCGCCCGAGAGCTTCAGCCCACGCTCGCCGACGAGCGAATCATAGCCCTTGGGCAGGCTCATCACGAAGTCGTGGATCTGCGCCATGCGGGCCGCAGCCTCCACTTCCGCATCGGTCGCACCGGGCCTGCCGTAGCGGATATTGTAGCGGATCGTGTCATTGAACAGCACCGTGTCCTGCGGAACCATGCCGATGGCGGCGCGCAGCGACGTCTGCGTCACGAGCGAGATGTCCTGCCCGTCGATCAGCACCCGGCCCGAAGTGACGTCATAGAAGCGGTAGAGCAGCCGCGAGATGGTGGACTTGCCAGCGCCTGACGGGCCGACGATCGCCACCGTCTTGCCTGGCGGCACGCGCAGCGACAGGTTCCGGAGGATCGGCCGCTCCGGATCATAGGCGAAGTTGACATTCTCGAAGACGACCTCGGCATCCTTCACCTGAAGCGGCTTCGCGCCGGGCTTGTCCTCGATCTCGGCATTGACCTTGAGCAGCGTGAACATCTGCTCGACATCGATCAGCCCCTGCTTGATCTCACGGTAGGAGGAGCCAATGAAATTGAGCGGCATGTAGAGCTGGATCATCAGCGCGTTGATCATCACGAAGTCGCCCACCGTCGCGGTACCGGCCCGGACGCTGAGCGCCGACATCACCATGACAAGTGTGAGGCCGGCCGAATAGATCACGGCCTGGCCCGAGTTCAGCACCGAGAGCGATACCCAGGTCTTGATGGCGGCTTTCTCGTAGCCATCCATCGACTGGGCATAGCGCCTCGTCTCATGTTCCTCATTGCCGAAGTATTTGACGGTTTCGAAATTGAGCAGGCTGTCCACCGCCTTGGTGTTGGCTTCGGTGTCGGCAGCGTTCATGTCGCGGCGGATGTTGATGCGCCATTCGGTGGCGGCATAGGTGAACCACACATAGGCAAGCACGGTCGCAAGGATCACCGCCGCATAGAGCCAGCCATAGGACCAGGCGAGGATGCCGGCCACCAGCGCGATTTCGAGGATGGTGGGAAAGGTATTGAACAGCGAGAAGCGCAGCACCGTATCGATGCCCATGGTGCCGCGCGAGACGATGCGCGCCAGCCCGCCAGTGCGCCGCTCGAGGTGGAACTTGAGCGAGAGCGCGTGAAGGTGGCGGAAGGTGCGGACTGCAAGTTCGCGCACCGCGCGCTGGCTCACCTTGGCGAACACCGCATCGCGCAACTGCGCCAGCACCACCATCATGATACGGCCGACGCCATAGGCCAGAACCAGGAAGACCACGGCGGTGATGGCGGTCGTCATCACATCGGCGCGGCCGGTCAGCGCGTCCGTCGCATATTTGAAGGCATAGGGCGTTGCGACGGTGACGACCTTCGACAGCACCAGCAACAGCATGGCCAGCACAACGCGGGCCTTCAGCCCGGGGTACCCCTCGGGCCAGAGATAGGGAAGCATGTCACGGAGGATGGACCATTGGTCTCCATCCGCCGTGACGGCCTTGTCGGTGCTCGGGGGCGTTCTGCGGCTCATGACTGATGCATATAGTCAGCCGCACTTCGCAAGCGAAGCGGAAAACTAAGGTGAGCCAGGCTCGCTTTCCTCAGGCTTCAGCGG
>JBIIGF010000407.1:0-3017 GCA_044236665.1 Aestuariivirga sp.
TTGCCCTCCGCAATCCTGCCCGCCAGCGCGCGGCCCTCGCGCCAGCAGGCGCCGGAGGTCTTGAGGCTGCCATGGACGTTTCCGGCCAGCACCACATCGGGCTTGCCTGCCAGCAGCGCGGCCTCCGGCACGAATTCACCGGTGAAGATCACGCCGTCGCAGGCGATCCTCTCACGGTGCCCGCCGCGTTCGATCTCGACCGCCTCGACCTGGTGGCGGCCTTCGATGGCGATGAGCCGCGTGCGCGTCCACACGGGGACGCCGAACACCAGCTTTGCCACAAGATCGCCGGGGCGCGGCGCGGAGATCCGCTCTGCCGCCTCGATCATCGCCACCGGGTGAATGCCGATGTGGCGGCAGGTGAGGATGGCCGAGAATGACACCCATTCGCTGCCGATGATGACAGGGCGCGTGAAGGGCCTGAAGTGCTGGAGATAGACATGAGCCTGCAAGGCCCCCGTGGTGGTGACGCCGCGCGGCCGTGCGCCACCGACGAAGCGCGGCGCGCGCGGTGTCTCGCGCGTGCCAGTGGCGAGGATGATCCGGCCGGCCGCGATCTCGCGGAGGCCCGTGGCGCATTGGACACGCAGCACATTGCCATCGATGCCAAGCACGGTGTGGCCGGTGCGCACGTCAAGCGCTGCCGTGTCGCGGCGCAGCTCAGCGGCAAAGCGCGGGCCAGTCCACATGCGGCGGTGGCTCTGCCAGCCAAAGCCCAGGTGCCCGCAATGGCGCGGCACGCCGCCCGACTGCTGCTCGCGTTCGAGCACGGTGGCGGCGATGCCGAGTTCGGCGAAGCGCTGCGCGGCGGCGAGGCCCGCCGGACCGCCACCGATGATGACGACATCACGCCGCTCCACGTGTGGCCTCCCGGAACATCGCCTCGACATGGGCAGAACAATTGAAGCCCTGGCACCGGCCCATCATGGCCCGTGTGCGGCGCTTGAGGCCCGAGAGATCACCGGCGGGAAGCGGGCCTTGCAGCGCCGCCGCAATCTCGGCCCGCGTCACCCATTCGCAGTGGCACACGATCTCGCCGCCTTCCATGTAAGGGCGCGGGCGTTCCTCCGTGAGATTCGGAACGGGTGTCCAGACCGGTGCCAGCGCTTGCGGCAAGGGGCCGAAATGCCGGATGTAAAGTTGCTGCACATGCTGCGCGATGCCGAGGCTCGCTGTGAGGCCCGTCGAGCGGATACCGCCCACGGTGATCCAGCCGCGATCGGCGAGTGCGGCGATGACGTAATCCTTGTGTTCGGTGGCGGGCCTCAGCCCGGCATAGACGGCATTGACGCCGATGCCGGCGAGCGATGGCAGCATCTCCAGCGCGCGCGCCTTGAGGCGCTCCAGCGTTGCCGTATCGGTGGCGGCAATCTCGCGTTCGGTCACGTCTTCGGCCGTGGGGCCGATGGCGAGATTGCCGAAGGCGGTGCGGAACAGCACGACACCCTTGGTGCGCTCGGTCGGAACGGGAAGAATGATGGCATTGACGAGCTTCGCCGCTGGCTTGTCGAACACCACGAACTGGCCACGCCGCGGCGTGATGGTGAAGGGCGAAGGCCGCGCGATGGCCTCGACCAGATCGCCGAAATTGCCGGCCGCATTGATGACGACGCGGGCGCTGACCGGCCCCGCCTTGCTGGCGAGTTGCCATTCGCCGCGGGAGTATTCGCCGCCCGTCACCTCGGCATTGCGCAGGATCACCGCGCCATGGGCCAGTGCCTGGTGGGCATAGGCAAGCGGCGCTGACCAGCCATCAATGATGTGTTCGCCGGGCACCAGCACGGCGGCCTCCGCTTCGGGCGAGAGGTTGGGCTCGGCCCGCCGCAACGCGTCACGATCCACAAGCCGCACATCACTGACGCCATTGGCGTGAGCCTTTGTCACAATACCGTCAAGCTTGGCGCGTTCTTCCGCCGACCACGCCACGACCAGCGCTGAACTCTTCACCAAAGGCAGGTTGAGCTGCTCGCGGATCTCCAGATACTCGGCATAGCCTGCCTGCATGCAAGCCAGTTCCAGGCTGCCCGGCGGCGCATCAAAACCGGTGTGCAGCAGTGCGCTGTTGCCCTTCGATGCTCCGCTCAGGATATCGGCGCCACGCTCCAGCAGCACGCAATCAAGGCCCGCCATGGCAAAGCGCCGCAACAGCGCGAGCCCCACCACGCCACCTCCGATAATGGCAATGTCGAACCGATTTTTCACCGTGCCATCCGCTTTCCGTTACGAGAGGGCAATCAAAGCCAATCGTGAAACTCTATTGCCAAGCTAGTACGTCCTCTGTAATCTTTCATACAGAAAAAAGAAAACCTTGGGAGGACGGCCAGCGCGCGGGGCGTGCCTGCAGGCCAGTGGAACCGGAACGGCCCTTGCCGCGCAGCCTGCGCGTCAGTCCTGCCGGATCGATCCGCCTGCGGCAAGGCATCCGTCAGCGTGCGCAAGGCCAGGCAGGAGAGCCGGTGATCAAGACCTATGTGAAATGGGTTGATGCGATTTCCGACTGGGTCGGCGCCGTCGCCATGTCGCTGATCATCGTCATGGTCGGCGTGCTTCTGCTTGACGCCATCACCCGCAATGTCATTCGCATGCCGCTGCACTGGTGCATCGAAGTGGCCCAGTTCACGCTGGCCGCCTATTATTTCATGGGCGGCGCGATGACGCTCAAGAATGAAAACCATGTGCGCATGGACCTCATCTACAGCCACCTGTCGCGCCGTGGCCAGCACTGGGTCGACCTGATCACGGTCGGGTGCCTGCTGTTCTATCTCGTGGTGCTGCTGATCGGCAGCATCTCCAGCCTGCAATACGCCATCGCCACGAATGAAACGCGGTTTTCGATCTGGAACCCGTCGATGATACCGATCAAGGCGCTGATGGTGGCTTGCCTTGTCCTCATGGTGCTGCAGGCGGTCTCGCTTGGCTTCAAGCACGCCTCTGCGATCAACGGAAAACCGATCACATGAGTTATGAACTGATTGCGCTGTCGATGTTCGGCATGATGATGATCATGCTGCTGACCG
>JBIIGF010000408.1:0-3016 GCA_044236665.1 Aestuariivirga sp.
ACAACAACTGGGACCTGGTCGAAGACTGACCGCGCCCCCCTGACACCGGAAGGGCGGCGCAAATCAGATTGCGCCGCCCTTCCTGTTTATGGATCGAAAGCGCCGCTCAGCCCTTGCCGGGCGGCAAGTCGTCGCTCTCCATCGGTACCCGTGCCTCGGCATCGAAGTCCTTCTTCCGCTTCGGGCTGAAGGCGTAGATCACCACGGCGAGGAAGGCCAGCGGCACCAGCCACACCCACCATGCCGACAGAAACTCACCCATCATCATTGCTCCTTGCTGACGTATCAGGCCGACGTGTCAGGCTGAAGGCCTGACAGGGCGTATCGTTGCCAGTCTATACCGGATCAGCGGTCAGGTACACGTCAGCATCCTCATACCACCACGAATCACAAGGCCATCGCCGTTCTCACGGCGATGGCCCCTGTAAAAAAGACGTGCCGCCTATCAGTGGGCGAGCAGCCTCATGAGCGCGATGTTCTTGCTGCCGTCCTTGGCAGTCGTGGTGCCGCCCACCAGGATGAGCTTCTCGCCCTGCATGGCAACGCCGGTGGCTGTATCGTCACCCTCGCCATAGGACACGTTGACGATGCCGTTGGGCGTGTCGTCCTCGGCAGTGCCGAACACTTCGTCCAGCGTACCGTCCGGATTGAAGCGCATGACGGCAACATTGGTGCTGCTGCCCTGCTGGTGATAGCCCGCGACGATGATGCGGCCCTTGCTGTCGAGGATGACATCCGTGGCGAAGTCATTGCCCTCGCCGAGGGAGGTCTGCGAGATGCCATTGGGCGTGCCGTCATCTGCCAGCGCAAAGGCATTGTCGAGTGAACCGTCGGCATTGAGACGGGCCACGATGACGTTGGTGCTCCCGTCCTTCGACTTTGAATCTCCCGCAACAACGATCTTGCCATCGGGCGTCAGCGCCACGCCGCGCGCGATGTCGCTGCCTTCGCCCAGCGAAATGCTGACGACACCATTTGGTGTGCCGTCATCGGCGGTACCGAAGCTGCTGTCGAGGGTGCCGTCGGCATTGAGGCGGAGGACCGTGATGTTCGAATTGTCCTTCGGACCATGGGTGCCAGCCACAACGATCTTGCCATCAGCCGCAAGTGCCATGTCGTTCACGACATCATCACCGCTGCCGAGCGACACAGCCGTGAAGCCTTCCGGCGTGCCGTCGCCACCATCCTTCGCGAAGCTCGTATCCGGCGTGCCATCCGCATTCAGGCGGGCAACCACCATGTTCACGCTGCCATCCTTGGCGACAGTGTTGCCGGCGAGGACGATCTTGCCATCGGCGGCGAGGCCGATGCTGCGGACATCCTCGTTGCCATCGCCAAGCGAAATGTTGACGATACCATCGGGTGTTCCGTCGCTCGACTTGCCGAAGCTGGTATCAAGCGTGCCGTCAGCATTCACGCGAAGCGCAACCATATTGGTGCTGGAACCTGCCTCATGATAGCCGCCGACCAGGATCTTGCCATCGGGCTGCAGCGTGAGCGACGTCGCGAAGTCGTTCCCTTCGCCAAGCGAAATGCCGACGATTCCGTCCTGCGTGCCGTCGGCAGCCGTGCCGAAGCTCGCGTCGAGGCTGCCGTCCGCATTGTAGCGGGCGATGATGATGTCGTTGCTCTTGCCATTGTTGTGGTTGCCGACAACCACGACCTTGCCGTCTGCTGTCGTCGCGATTCCATTGGCGACATCGTCGCCATTGCCGATCGAGGTGCTGACGATGCCATCCGCAGTACCGTCTCCGGTTCCGGCCCCGAAGGAACTGTCAAGCGAACCCGGCGCATTGGTGTCCGACGCAACCGCCATCGGCGAGAGGCTGCTTGATACGAGCAGCACAAATGTAAGGCCAATCCACGTCAGCCTGTTTCCCATGATTCCCATAAGTGATCTCCCTGTCGGTAACTTTGCGAGGCAAAGTCAACTTATGACTGCAAATACTAAACTAAGTTGGCTTGCCAAGGCCCGGCTGTAACAGGAAAAACAACACGTGCGAAAAGAGAAATATTAACGCATATTTCAACAGATGGACGAGATCGGATTCCCGGAATTCCTGCGTAACTGGCGGCGCTCGCAGGCGATGCGGCAGATACAGCTGGCCCGCCTGCTCGGCGTGTCCCAGGGGACCGTTTCGAAGTGGGAACGCGGCGAGGAACTACCGTCCGCCTTCAAGATTCAGGACATCATGGAGTTCATAACATCCCGCAATGGCCGGGATCCCTTTGCCGTCGACCGTGCCTTCATCCGCATGCAGACAGACATCCGGGCGCTGTTCACCTATGAAGGCGCGCGCCTGATCGGCGTATCGCAGGGCCTGCGGGCGCAATGGCCGGAGTTCGCAACCCTGATCGGCAAGGAGATGCGCCAGCACCTTGTGGCAGAAACGCGGCTTCTCTACACGGATGCGGACCTTGCCGAGCGGATCAAGGCGCGGGACGTGGCGATCATCATCGGCGTCAGTAGCCGCCACGTCGATCTCGCCGTCGACCATCCGATCAAGCACCGTTGGATACTCGCGTTCCGCGCATACAGCGGCCAGCTACTCGGAGAGGTGGTGTACTATCCGCTCGAGGCGGATGCACCCGAGCGGATCGAACGCGTCATCGCGGTCGCGGACATACCGGATGCCTGAAGCTGAAGAGGTGGCGCTCCCTGCGGGAATCGAACCCGCCTTTGCAACGTGAGAGGCTGCCGTCCTAACCGATAGACGAAGGGAGCTCTCCGAGGAATGCGCTCCCTATATAGGGGTGCGGGCGGCAGTGCAAGCGGGTCGGCTGCGGCACCGTCAGGGCGAGGCCGAAATCCGCGCGGTGATGGCGTTCTTGCGCAGGTCGATGACGATGATCTCGCGCCCGGTGTTGATGATCAGCCGGTCGCCGTCAAGTTGGGCGTCCCGCAGGTCGGTTCCCTGCGGCAGGCCGAGGCTCAGCGCCGAGGGTTGCGGCACCGGCGGCACCGGCGGCACGGCTGGCCTGTTTGCCACCTTCCAGATAATTGTGGCGACCAGTG
>JBIIGF010000017.1:0-11124 GCA_044236665.1 Aestuariivirga sp.
CGGCCTCAAGACAGATACGCCGGCCAACTGGAGCATCTGGCGCAGCGACATGCAGCAACTGGTCAACAGTATCCGCAGGAGTGCGGACAATATCCTGCTCCTCGATGGCCTGCGGGGGGCGAAGTACCTGACCCGTGTGCCGCAGATCAATGACAGCCTGAACCGCATCGGGTATGCGGTGCATCCGTTCCTCGAGCCATTCAACCGTACCCAGGCGCAGTGGGAGAGCAACTGGGGTGCCTTTGCCCGCGGCAAGCCGGTGATTGCCACGGCCTTCAACGCGATATCGAACCGGACGAACCAGTGTTTTCCGGCCGTTCCGCAAACTGCCGCCAACTTGCTGACCTATCTGGGACGGCTCAAGATCGGCTTGTCGATCTGGGCCTATGACATGCCGTCCGTTCAAAAAAATGGCGTACTTACGAATTATGATAACTTCAGTTGCAACTCGCGGAAAATGCTTGGGGCAGGGCAACTGGTTTCAGACTATTACCAGCGTACGAACTGACCGGTGAGCCGGCAGGATGCCGTCCGCCGGCGTTGGATGAGCGGGGTCAGCGATTGTGAACGTGAGCGACGGAGCATGACAGCAGCGTGGTGGACATGACACTTTCAGCAGGGGGCGGTGGGCCGGAGTTCCTGTGCATCGGCGCGCAGAAGGCCGGCACGACCTGGCTTCATTCACAATTGAAGCAGCACCCGCATGTCTGGCTGCCGCTTGTCAAGGAACTGCATTATTTCGACTCGGTTCACCTTGGCACGGCCAACAGGATGTCGCGCGCCAGAGCCTCCCGCAAGCTGCAGAATCTGGCGCAGAAACCAAAGCGGCGAGAGACGGAAATTGCCTATTACAAGGCCATTGCGGAATGGCCCTGGAGCGACGCCCTGTATGCGCACATCTTCGCGAAGGGCGCGGGTCGTGTCAGGGGGGAGCTGACGCCGAGTTATTGCGCAATCGGCGAGGCCGGAGCCCGCCACGTGCGGCAGGTGTCACCTGATGCAAGGATCATCTACCTGATCCGTGACCCGGTCTCGCGCATGTTGTCATCGCTGCGGATGGCGGCGCTGCGCGGCAAGGAGATTGACGAAAGCGTGCTGAGGCAGCCAGTCTTTCTGAGCCGCGGTGATTATGCCGCCAATGTGCCCGTCTGGGACCGGGTGTTTGGCGGCAATGTGCTGTATGTGCCGTTCGGCGATATCAGAACCGGCCCGCGGGATACGTTGCGCCAGATCGAGGCGTTCATCGGCGTCGGGCATTTTGACGACTACACAGGCAGCGAGGAACCGGTGCATGTCGGCCAGAAGCTTGAGTTTCCGGATCATCTGGCCGAGGCGGTGCGCAGGATTTGCGCGCCGCAGTATGAGTTTCTCGCCCAACGGTTCGGTGAAGAATTCCTGAGGAGAACAAGGTGAGAGCCATTGTCGCGGTCGTTGCCTTTGTTCTGTTCGCAGCGTCGGCCATTGCCGGCACTGTCGAGATCAAGGACGGACGGTTTTTGCGCAACGGACAGCCGTGGCTCGCCGAAGGCGTGACGCTGGTCGGCTTCGTGGCCCCAGAAAACCTGCTGCGGCCCGCCTATGCCAATGCGCGCAAGAAATGGGGGCCGCAACTCCTCACCAACATCAAGGCCTTCGGTGCCGACACGATTCGTTTCCAGGTCAGCCAGGCAGCCCTCGAT
Source organism: Aestuariivirga sp. (assembly GCA_044236665.1). Taxonomy (GTDB): domain Bacteria; phylum Pseudomonadota; class Alphaproteobacteria; order Rhizobiales; family Aestuariivirgaceae; genus Aestuariivirga. The sequence goes on from JBIIGF010000017.1 coordinate 1,680, forward strand.
CCCCAGTCGAAGATGTTCGACACGCGCTATGAGGGCGAGGTGCTGGAAGCCGTGGCGCTGGCCCGCAAATCGGGCTTCGTGGTCATCGTCAGCATGCAGTGGCAGCCGCCCGCCGGCAGCCCTGACCAGAAGAACATGCCCTCCGCGGTGACGGAGCGCGCCTGGAAGCAGATCGCCCGGCACTTCAGGGGTGACAGCGAGATCCTGCTCGAAATCTTCAACGAGCCGGGCCTGAAGGAGGACACGGCGGCGAACTGGAGGATCTGGCAGCAGACCATGCAGCCGCTGGTGGAGGTGATCAGGGCTGAAACAGATAACATCCTGCTCCTCGATGGCTTGCGCGGCGGCAAGTACCTGACCGATGTGCCGAAGATCAGGGATCCGCTCGGCAAGCTTGCTTATGCCATTCATCCGTTTCTGATGAAGTTCAACCGTACCCCGGCGCAGTGGGAGAAGAACTGGGGCGCCTTTGCCCGCGGGAAACCGGTGATTGCCACGGCCTTTGCGGCGTCGTCAGACCGCAAGGCACAGTGTTTCGACAAGGTGCCGGAGACTACCCAGCAACTCTTCCAGTATCTGCGGACGCTGAATATCGGGCTGGTGGTGTGGGCCTTCGATCTTGCCAGCATCCAGCGCCGGGGCGAACTCACCAACTTCGAGAATTTCAGCTGCGGTGGAGATGAGCAGAAGGGCGTGGGACAGGCCGCTTCGGATTACTTCAGGGCGCACAACTAGGGTGCCGCGCCACAGCTTTGCCCGATCGTTCAAAAACCGGGGAAAATTCTCTTTATAATTGTATTTTGCTCCCGGAATTGTCATGAGTCTTCGCATTGCCAACTGCATGGGGTGGCTGCTCATGGCACGAAAGCTGCTGACGATCCTCGGACATCCCCGGACAGATTCGCTGTGCGGGGCCCTGGCGGATTGCTATGTGGCCGGCGCGGCGCAGGCCGGAGCCGACATCCGGCGGCTTCGGATTGCAGATATCGTGATCAACTGGGCGACCCCCGGCGATGCTGGGCTGGAACCGGGGCTGGAACCGGTCCAGGACGATCTGCGCTGGGCCGATCATGTCACGCTGGTCTATCCGATCTGGTGGGGGACGGCACCGGGCCAGTTGCGCACGGTGCTCGAACGTGTGCTGCAGCCGGGCTTTGCCTACAAGTACCGGAGCAGGGGACTGGGCTGGGACAGGTTGCTCGCCGGCCGCACCAGCGAATTGCTGGTAACGATGGACACGCCGTCGCTCTACTACCGGCTGGTTTATGGCGGAGCGGGGGACCGGGTCATGGCGAAGCGCACGCTCGCGTTTTGCGGAATCGACTGCGTGCGCATCACCCACTTCAGCCCGGTACGCACGGCCTCTCCGGCTACCCGCGGGAAATGGCTGGAGAAGGCCACCGCACTCGGCGCGTCGGCCGCCGGTTAGAACGCCTCAGTTCTCCGCCGCTGTGACGCCGTCAATGCGTGCGGCGGCGATCACGGCCTGGGTGCGGCTGGAAACGTTGAGCTTCTGCAGGATGGCGGAGACATGCGCCTTGATGGTGGCTTCCGACACATTCAGCTCATAGGCGATCTGCTTGTTGAGCAGGCCTTCCTTCAGCATCATCAGTACACGGATCTGTTGCGCGGTGAGGGTGGCGACGCGGCGGGCGATCTCTTCGGCTTCCTTGTCGGCGGCGGAGGGCTGGGCATAGCCCTCGGGCGCCCAGATGTCGCCCTTCAGCACGGCATTCACCGCCGCGATGATTGTCTCGATTCCCGATGTTTTTGGAATGAAGCCCGAGGCGTTGAGGTTCAGGGCTTTCTGGACGAGGCCCTGGTCATCCGCTGCGGTGATGAGCGCCACGGGAATGTTGGGATACTGCGCACGCAGATAGATGAGGCCCGACAGACCCTGTACGCCGGGCATGCGGAGGTCGAGCAGGATCAGGTCAAAGTCGTCCTGCTCGTCGAGGATGGCGGTTGCGGCATCAAGCGAGCCCGCGAGGGAGACCGTGGCATTGGCCACGCCGCCGGCGACGGCCTGCTTCAGCGCCTCGCGGAACAGCGGATGATCATCGACAATCAGTATCCGGGTTGCCCCCATCTTGCGTGTGTCCTCCCCCTCTCCGAACGTCAATCTTCACTCAAGGTGCCGCGATTGGCAAGGCTTGGATCGGAGATGCTGGACATCATCCGATCCTGAGATCCGGTTTATCCGTGCGCAATGCTTTGCGGCGGTCGAGGAAGGTGCGGCGCATCCACGGCACGTCAGGTGCGGCCCAATTGGGCGGCAACCCCACCACCATGTCGAAGAAGGCGATGGCGTTGGCTGGGTTCTCGGCGGCGTTCTCGCGGAAGGAGTCCCAGAACTGCGGGTCATCCGCCACGCCGGATTCGGCAGGCTCCGCGCCGCCCATCTCGCGCAGCACGGCGGAGGCAACCGACAGACAGAAGCTGGTATAGGCGTAGCCTTCCGGCCAGCGCTTCAGGCGGTGATCGATGGTGGCCGGAAGTGCTGGAAGGCCCAGTTCATCGGGCACGATCGCGGTGATCGGGCGGGCGGCCAGCAACTCCTTCAGCATCATGCCGGCAGCGAAGATGGTGAAGTCCTGCCGGTTGATGTCAGCGAGGTGCTTGGTCTGGTCGAAGGCCTGGCGCCAGCGCGTGAAGGCCTCGGCAAGGGCCGCGTGGTCCACCTCGGCGGCAAGCCCGGTGCCCTTGAACAGCAGCTCGATGTTCTTCTCGAAGCTCCACAGGATGGTACGGAAGCGCCGCGCCTCGTGGTTGAGGTCATCCACCTTCAGGACTTCGGATTTCAGCGGCGTCAGCATGGCACCATTGTAGCGCTGTTGCCTTGCCATTCAATGGCTAAAACCCCTGCGCAGGTTAAGGGTTGCAAATCAGCCGTAATCGCAGGCTAATGGGCGGGTCGAAAAGGGAACTGCCGATGTCATCGCCGATTTCCAGCGACCTGAAGTCAGGTGCGCTGTTCTACCATGCGGAACCGAAGCCGGGAAAACTCGAGATCCGCGCCACCAAGCCGCTTGGCAACCAGCGTGACATGGCGCTGGCCTATTCCCCGGGTGTTGCGGCCGTCTCGGAGGCCATCCACGCCGATCCGTCGCTCGTCTCCAAATACACCAGCCGGGCCAATCTTGTGGGCGTCATCTCGAACGGCACGGCGGTGCTGGGCCTTGGCAATATCGGGCCTCTTGCCGCCAAGCCTGTGATGGAGGGCAAGGCCGTCCTGTTCAAGAAATTCGCTGACATCGATGTGTTCGACATCGAGGTGGCGCAGGTCGATGTCGAGGGCTTCGTCAGCACGGTGGCCGCGCTGGAGCCGACATTCGGTGGCATCAACCTCGAAGACATCAAGGCGCCGGAATGCTTCGAGATCGAGCAGCAACTGCGCGAGCGGATGAAGATCCCCGTCTTCCATGACGACCAGCACGGCACGGCGGTGATCGTCGGTGCCGCCGTCACCAATGCGCTGATGCTGGCGGGCAAGGATATCGCCACCGTCAAGATCGTTGCCTCCGGCGCGGGGGCTGCGGCCCTCGCTTGCCTCAACCAGCTGGTGAGCCTCGGCGCCGACCGCCGCAACATCTGGGTGACGGACCTTGAAGGTGTTGTCTATCAGGGGCGCGAAAAGCTGATGGACCGCTGGAAGGCTGCCTTCGCGCAGGATACGGCGGCGCGCACGCTGGCCGAGGTGATCGGCGGCGCGGATATCTTCCTGGGGCTTTCGGCGGGTGGTGTTCTGAAGCCCGAACTCCTCCGGCAGATGGCACCCAACCCGTTGATCCTCGCGCTGGCCAACCCCACGCCCGAAATCATGCCGGAAGAGGCGGTGGCCGTCAGGCCCGATGCGATGATTTGCACCGGGCGCTCGGACTATCCAAACCAGGTCAACAATGTCCTGTGCTTTCCCTATATCTTCCGCGGCGCGCTGGATGTCGGCGCCTCCACCATCAATGAGGCGATGAAGCAGGCTGCCGTCAATGCGATTGCGAGCCTGGCGCGCGAGACCCCCTCCGACGTGGTGGCGCGTGCCTATGGCGGCGAGGCGCGGCTGTTTGGCAAGGAGTCGCTCATCCCCGCGCCATTCGACCCGCGGCTCATCCTGCGGGTAGCCCCCGCCGTGGCAAAGGCCGCGATGGACAGCGGTGTTGCAACGCGTCCCATCGCCGATATCGAGGCCTATACGGAAGGGCTGCAGCGCTTCGTGTTCCGGTCGGGCTTCGTCATGCGGCAGATCTTCGCCGCCGCCCGCAAGGCACCCAAGCGCGTCATCTATGCTGATGGCGAGGATGAGCGCGTGCTGCGGGCCGCCGAAGTGGTGCTGGAGGAGGGGATCGCGAGGCCCATCCTCATCGGCCGTCCGGCGGTCATCGAAACGCGCCTGAAGCGGTATGGCCTCACCATCCGCCCCGGCCGCGATTTCGACATCGTGAACCCCGAGGACGACCCGCGCTACCGCGACTATGTCCAGACCTATGTGGATGTGGCGGGCCGGCGCGGCATCACGCCCGATGCGGCGCGCACGCTGGTCAGAACCTCGACAACCGTCATCGCGGCGCTCGCACTCCGGCGCGGTGAGGCCGATGCGATGATCTGCGGCCTCGAGGGCCGCTACCGTGCCAAGCTGCGCCATATCCGCGATATCGTGGGACTGGCGCCGGGTGCCCGCGAATTCGCGGCGATGAGCCTCATGATCACCACGCGTGGCGTCATTTTCCTCACCGATACCCATGTCCAGGCGGAACCATCGGCTGAAGCGATGGCCGATACAGTGCTGATGTGCGCCGCCCATGTGCAGCGCTTCGGCATCACGCCCAAGGTGGCGCTGGTCGCGCATTCCGACTTCGGCGATTTCGACACGCCGGTGACGGTGCGCATGCGCGCGGCGCTGGCGATGATCCATGCTCGCGCGCCTGATCTCGAGATCGACGGCGAGATGCAGGCCGACACCGCGCTGATCGAGGCGGTGCGCCACCGCAAGCTGCCCTCCTCGACGCTGAAGGGAGAGGCGAACCTCCTCGTCATGCCGGGTCTGACCTCGGCCAACGTGGCCTATCAGATCATGAAGGTGTTCGGAGATGCGCTGCCGGTGGGGCCGATCCTGCTCGGCACGGCCATGCCCGCGCATATCCTCACCGGTTCCGTCACATCGCGCGGTGTCGTCAACATGACGGCGATTGCCGTTGCCGAAGCAGCGACCGGCGCCGAGGCCTGATGATCTGAGACCATGACAGCGAAAACCTATCTCATTGGCGTCGACACGGGCGGCACCTATACGGACGCGGCGGTGATCGAGGCGCAGGGCCACAAGGTCGTGGCCTCGGCCAAATCCATCACCACCAAGGGCGATCTGTCGATCGGCGTCAGCGGCGCCATCCGGGCCGCCGTGGCAAAGCTGCCGGAGGGGCTGAAGGCGGAGGACATCTCCCTCGTCTCCGTCTCGACCACACTTGCCACCAACGCGGTGGTGGAGGGGCATGGCAGCGCGGTGGGCGTGATCCTGATCGGCTTCGACCAGGCCATGGCGGAGCGCACCGGCATCGCCAAGGCGTTTCCGGGCATGCCCATCGCCATGATCGCCGGCGGCCATGACCATGGTGGCGATGAGGCAAAGCCGCTCGACCTTGAGGCGCTGCGTACGGCCGTCACCTCAATGCCGGTTGACGCCTTCGCCATCGCCTCGGCCTTCGCGGTCAGGAACCCGGCGCATGAGCAGCGCGCGCGCGACATGATCGCACATTTGACCGGCAAGCCCGCGACGCTCTCGACCGAACTCACCTCCGCCCTCGATGCACCGCGCCGGGCGCTGACGGCGGTGCTGAATGCCCGCCTGATCTCGCGCATCTCCATGCTGATCTCGGCGGTCCGCCGCTCCATGGCGGAATTCGGAATCGATTGCCCGCTGATGATCGTGAAGGGTGATGGCACGCTCGCCCTGGCAGAGCGCGTGGCGCTGCGGCCGATCGAAACGGTGCTGTCAGGCCCGGCCGCAAGCCTCGTGGGCGCGTCATGGCTGTGCGGCGCCCGGGATTTCATCATGTCCGACATGGGTGGCACCACGACCGATCTCGGCGTTCTGCTCGATGGCCGCCCGCAGGTGGCGGAGCAGGGCGCGGAAGTGGGCGGCTGGCGCACCATGGTGAAGGCCATCGACGTCAAGACCGTGGGGCTTGGCGGCGACAGCGAGATCACCATCGGCATGAACGGCACTCTGGATGTAGGCCCACAGCGCGTGGCCCCCATCTCGCTGCTGGCCTCGCGCTATCCGGAAGTCGTGGCCATGCTGGAGGCCGACCTCGCGGACAGCGAGGGCGGCTCGCTGCATGGTAAGTTCGTTCTGAAGCCGTTTGGCGCGACGGACACGCTCACCGCCGAAGTGAACCCGCGCGAGGCGGAGGTGCTGGCACTGGTCGATGAGCGCCCGCGGCCGATCCGCAAGGTGGCAGTGTCAGCGGCCGCCCAGCGTGCGCTGGCCTCGCTGAAGCGGAAGGGCCTTGTGCAGACCGGCGGCTTCACGCCCTCCGATGCCGCGCATGTGCTGGGCCTGCAGGATAACTGGCCCGGCCCGGCTGCGGGGCTTGCCGCGAAGCTGATGGTGCGCTTCCGCGACATGAAAATGGGCGATGCCGCGCGCGTCGAGTCCTTCTGCCGCGAGGTGTGGTCCGAAACCGTGCGGCGCACCGCGCGGGTGATCCTCGACACTGCCTTCGGCAAGAGCTTCGGCGACCACGAACTGGTTGATGCGGTAAGTTCCGGCCGCGGCAGGCTGGGGCTTGCGAAGGTGTCACTCTCGCCCGCCGTTCCGGTGGTGGCGGTGGGTGGCCCGGTGCGTGTCTATTACGAGGAGGTGGCGAAGCGACTCGGCTGCGAGATGATCTTCCCGCCGTTCTTCGATGTGGCGAACGCAGTGGGTGCTGCAACCGGCGTCATCGCGCAGACGGTGAGCCTCACTGTGGAAGGTGACGGCAGCGGGCTGTTCCGCGTGCATGGCCCCTCGGGAACCTCTGTCTTCACCTCTGGGGCGGCGGCCCTCGAAGCCGCCGAGGCACAGGCGCGGGAGACGGCACTGGCCGCCGTGCGCCAACTCGGCGCGCATGACCCGCAGGTGCAGGTCAGCATCGCGAAGAGCCATCTTCCCGATGCGGTCGATGACAACGGGCTGCTCGAAGCACAGGTGCGGGCGGAAGCGATCGGCAGGCCGGAGACGGCCTGACCCGCGCGGCGGTTCACGATCCGTAAACCATAAGCGCAAAAGCGCTTCCAAGTTGCGCTGGCTGCAGCTTCCGGAAAGGGGCCTTCAACTTCTCGGCCGATAGGATGGCGACCGCTCCACAGGAGGCCGCCATGACTTCTTCCGTGCATGCCCTGATTGCTGACACGTCCCCGGTCCAGGAAGCCGGGTTGCGCTCCGGCATCGCGCTCGTGTCGCCGACGGGGCACGTCAATCTGGCCAATCAAGCCTTCTGGTCCATGCTGGGGCGCAACCGCCAGCGGGCGGTTCTCGATCAGTTCATTCTGCCTGAGGACAGGAACGGATTTCTCACAGTGATGAGCGATCTGGCTCAGGGCGCAGCGGGGCCAGCACAACTCATGCTCCGCTTCGCGCTGCCCGATGGCAACGCGCTCTCCGCTGAAACCCTCGTCAGTCTCGTGCGGGTGGATGGCGTGCTGGAGCAGTTCATCGTCCAGTTGACGCCCATCGGCGCACAACCGCATTGCGGGTCCGGTGATCAACAGTTTTCACAGTTTCCAGAAGGCCAGCCCGTTTCATTCCGCCTTCACTCATGATGTAGTGCTCACCGGGTGAGGCGGGAGAAATCGGTATGCAGAGGGCCGAAGTCTGGTGCCGGGTTCTGGCATGGTTGCAGATTGGCGGCGCACTGGCGACGGCGGCGGCGATCCATCTGCTGTGGAGCGTCTTCATCGGCGCGATGACGGCCGGTGCCGGTGGGGATCTGCTGCTCGGCATCTTCAAATGGGGGATCATCCTCTTCATGGCGCTGCCGCCCCTGCTGGCCGGCATACTGACCCTGATCTTCGCAGGCCATGTCGAACGGGCGCGGCAGGGTTCGAGAGATGAGCAGCATGTGCTGCTCCGGGTTCTGATGGCGCTGGCCGGCCTCTGGTCAGCCGGTGTGATCGGGTTTCTCGGAATCAGCCTGCCGCCCATCGGCTTCTTTGCCGTGCTGGGTCTGGCGAGCGCCTTCCTCGCCATCATGGGGCAGGACTGGACGGCAGACCTGCTGAAACCGCACGTCAGGCCCTGAGGCTTGAATGGGCGGGGAGGCTCCGCCATAAGACGGTTCGTCAGGACAGGGCCGGGGAGAGCGGATCGTGATTGAGTTTCTGCAGGAACAATTCGTTTTCGTGACCTCGGTTCAGGGCTGGATCGCGCTGGTGACGCTCGTGGCGATGGAAATCGTGCTCGGCATCGACAACCTGATCTTCATCTCGATCCTGTCCAACAAGCTGCCGGAAGCTGACCGCGCGCGGGCGCGGCGCATCGGCATCGGCGCGGCGCTGATCATGCGCCTGCTGCTTCTGGCGACGGTCTCCTATATCGCCGGCCTGACGGCGCCGGTGTTCAGCGTGGCCGGCCATGCCTTCTCCTGGCGTGACATCATCCTGCTGGTGGGCGGCCTGTTCCTGGTGTGGAAGGCCACCAAGGAAATCCACCACTCGGTGGACCCCGACGACGGCAAGGAAAACATCGTCGGCCACACCGCGACGCTCACGGTGGGCGGCGCCATCTTCCAGATCCTTCTGCTCGACCTCGTGTTCTCGGTCGACTCGATCATCACCGCCGTCGGCATGACGGACCACATCGCCATCATGTACATCGCGGTCATCACCGCGGTGGTGGTCATGCTGCTGGCGGCCGATCCGCTGGCGCGCTTCATCGCTGCCAACCCGACCATCGTCATGCTGGCGCTGGGCTTCCTGCTGATGATCGGCATGACGCTGATCGCCGACGGCATGGGCTTCCATGTGCCCAAAGGCTACATCTACGCCGCGATGGGCTTCTCGGTGCTGGTGGAACTTCTCAACATGCTGGCCCGGCGGGCCAGGAGGGCGAAAGCCGGGGAGGGGCACTGACGGTTGCCCCGGCGGCCCGCCTCCGCTAGAAGCCCCGCCGAGCAATCTCCTTCCAGATCAGAGAGTCGTTACCGCGATGGCCCGTCAGTTCATCTATCACATGCATGGCCTCACCAAGGCCTATGCCGGGGGCAAGAAGGTCCTCGAGAACATCCATCTGTCCTTCTACCCCGATGCCAAGATCGGCGTTCTGGGCCCCAACGGCTCGGGCAAGTCCACGCTGCTGCGCATCATGGCGGGCCTCGACAAGGAGTGGAACGGCGAGGCGTGGCTGGCCGATGGCGCCACGGTGGGCTACCTCCAGCAGGAGCCGGAGCTTGACCCCGCCCTCGACGTGATGGGC
>JBIIGF010000018.1:0-11106 GCA_044236665.1 Aestuariivirga sp.
TTCGCCGTCCTTCACCTTATGTGCGAGATTGGCCGAGAGATCGGCGTAGAAGCCCGCCTGGCTCAGATTGGTGATGGCATGCCCGGGCTTCGACTTCAGATGCGCCTCGATCACGTCGAGGAGGGGTTTTCCGGCGCTGTCGGCGCCCAATGCGATCTTCATGGCTTCACTCCAAAGATTTGGTAACGGCGTCGATGATGCCGAGGAAACCGGCCGGGTTCCAGGCGGAGCGGCCGATGAACAGGCCATCGATATCGGACATGGCAGCCAGCGCGCAACAATTCTCCGGATTGACGGAGCCACCATAGAGGATGGGCAGCGGCGCGCCGGTGATCTCCGCCGTCAGCGCCTTCAGTTTCCGGTGCTGGTCATTGGCGAAGGCGGGGTCGGCCGGGATGCCACCTTCACCGATCGACCACACTGGCTCATAGGCGAGGATGACGTGTCCGGGCGCGGTCCGGCCCACGTCGCGCAAGGCGTAGCGGGTCTGCCTGGCGAGAACGTCGGCGGTCGCGCCCGCCTCATATTCGCTACGCGTATCACCGATGCAGACGAGGGCGATCAGGCCATGGGAGACAGCCGCAGCCACCTTGCGCGCCACCGTCTCATCGGTCTCGCCGAAATGGGTGCGCCGTTCGCTGTGGCCCAGTTCAACGAGTTGCGCGCCGCAGTCCTTCACCATGAGCGGCGAGACTTCGCCGGTCCAGGCGCCGTGATCGGCCCAATGCATGTTCTGCGCACCGGTCTTCACCCTGGTGCCAGAGAGGATATCCGCCACCTCGGCGATATAGGGAAAGGGCGGGATGACGAAGGGCTGCACCCGGTCGGCGCGGGCAGAGGGAGAGGCTTTCACGGCTTCGGCGAAGGCGCGGGCTTCAGCGCGCGTCTTGTTCATCTTCCAGCTTGTGCCGATCCACGGCATTCCGTTCGGCATCAGTTGTATCCAGTCTTCGTGAAAGGTGCCCAGTAAGCCACGGATTCGCGGAGGGCTGCAACCACGCTGCGGTCGGCTGGCTCGCGCTCGCGGAACGCGAGTTCGAGACAAAGCTCATTGTCCGTGCCGCCGCCGGCCTTCACCGCTGCAATGAGCTGTTCGGGCGTGATGCGGCCGTCCTTGTTGTAATGCGCGGTGAAGGGCCAGTGGCCGCCCTTGTTCATCGTCGACTGCTTGATGTGGATGATGGGCGACTGCGTGGCAAAATCCTTCGCCCAGGCATAAGGATCAATGTCGGCCGGGTTCGGCGAGGTGACGTCGCCATGGTCGATATCGACCATCGGCTTCAGCGGAATGGGAAGGCCTGCCGCGTCGATCCAGTCCTGAAGGCTCTGCGTGTCCTTGAGCGTATGACCCAGCTCACGGCCGACCGACATGGGTTCCCAGAACAGCCAGGTGAGGCCGCGCGCCTTCGCATGGTGGGCCACCTCACGCCAGCAATCCAGTGCAATCCGCATCAACTCATCACGGCGCGCCGGTTCGTCATAGTCCTTGAATGTAAAGATACCGAACTGCGTGCCGATGGCAGGGGCGCCGAGATCGCCCGCAATGTCGGCCATGCCCTTGAACCACTGGACATAGTATCGCCGGACATCGGCATCAGGATGGGCGAAGTGATTGAGCCGGCCATAGGGGCCCGTCATGATGGAGGTGATCTTCGCCCGTTTCATCGCACAGGCTTTCGCCATGCGGCCAGTCAGGCGCCTGAGCGTGGCGGCCTTCCACGACGGATTGATGAATTCATGCACCAGCTGGATGTGGCCGATGCCCACATCATCGGCCAGCGTGCCGATCAGGTCTTCCGGTTCGGCAAAGCGGTTCACGAAGGGATTGGTATTGACGGAGAGCGTGAAACCCATTGGCGAGGCCTGCGGTTGTTGCAGTGCAGTATCGAATTTTGTTGACCGCCGAGCTTACTTGAAAAATATTGCACCTCAAGAAAAAATTTTCAAAGCCGAATGGGAGATGCGTTGACGCTTCACCAGCCAGCCCCACAGGTGGACGAGGAGGCCGCATTGGCCGCCCGCGCCGCCTGGCTGCATTTCGCCGGGGGAAAGACCCAGGGCGAAGTGGCGGAACTGCTGGGCGTACAGAGCACCAAGGCGCACCGCCTCATCGCCAGGGCGCGCAACGACGGGCTGATCCGGGTGTTTGTCGAAGGGCCGATCTCCGGCTGCATCGCGCTCGAGGAAAAGCTCAAGTCCGACTACGGCCTGCAGTTCTGCGAAGTGGTGCCCAACATCGATGAGGGTTCCCTGCCGCTGCGCACCCTCGGCACGGCGGGTGCCCGCTACATCCGCAACCTCATCGAAAACGGCCGCTATGGCATGATCGGCATCGGCCATGGCCGGACGCTGGCTGCTGCCGCCGATCTCATGCCCTCGGTTCCGGCCCGCGACACCAAGTTCGTCTCGCTGCTCGGCGGCCTGACGCGGCGTTTCGCGGCCAGCCCCTTCGATGTCATCCACCGGCTGGCGGAGCGCACGGCGGCCGAAGCCTATCTGATGCCGGTGCCGTTCTTCGCCAACACCGCCAAGGACCGGCAGGTTCTCGAGTCCCAATATGGCGTGTCTGACGTGATTGCCATGTCACGTCAGGCCGAACTCTACATCGCCGGCATCGGCGAAGTGGACCGCCGGAGCTTCATCGCCACCGCCGGCATGGTGGACGAAGAAGACGTGGATGAAGTGATGAAGACCGGTGCCTGCGCCGAAATTCTCGGCCACTTCTTCAGCGAACAGGGCGAACACCTGCCGAATTCTGTCTCCGAACGCGCGCTCGCGCCGCGCTTTGCAGACCTCAAGAGCCACAAGATCGTCGCCCTTGCGGGCGGCACATCCAAAACTCGGGCCATCCGCGCCATTCTGGAGCACGGACTGCTTTTTGGCCTGATCACCGACGAGGCGACAGCCAAGCGCCTCGTCTCGCTGAAACCGGGACGTGAGCCCGGCAAGAAGAACGGGAAAACCGCACCGGGCTAACAATAGTGCCTACCCCCACAACACAACGGAGGAATGGGAATGTACGATAAGGAAAAAGGCCTCTTTGAAGCCTTCGTGGCAAAGAAGATGAGCCGCCGTGAACTGATCCAGGCCAGCGGCAAGGCCGGCCTCTCGGCTGCCGCCGCAGGCTTCCTGCTGACCCAGGCGCAGACCCGCGCCATGGCCGCCGACTTCGACTGGATGAAGTACAAGGGCTCGAAGCTGAAGCTCCTGCTCAACAAGCATCCTTACGCCGATGCCATGATCGCCAATATCCAGACCTTCAAGGATATGACGGGCATGGACATCTCCTGGGACATCTTCCCGGAGGATGTGTACTTCGACAAGGTCACCGCGGCGCTGTCCTCCGGTTCGACCGAATATGATGCCTTCATGACCGGCGCCTACATGACCTGGACCTATGGTCCGGCCGGCTGGATCACCGACCTCAACGAGTTCATCAAGGACCCGGCCAAGACCAACCCCACCTACAACTGGGAAGACGTTCTGCCGGGGCTTCGCGCCTCCACCTCGTGGAACGGCGTGCCGGGCGGTGAACTGGGTTCGGCCGACGCCAAGCAGTGGTGCATTCCGTGGGGCTTCGAGCTCAACAACATCTCCTACAACAAGGCGATGTTCGACAAGGTCGGCGTGCAGCCGCCGAAGAACATGGGCGAAATGCTCGAGGTTTCGGCCAAGCTCACCAAGGATCTCGGCGGACCCTATGGCATCGGCGTGCGCGGCTCGCGCTCCTGGGCCACGATCCACCCGGGCTTCCTCTCGGGCTATGCCAACTTCGGCGAAAAGGACTTCAACGTTGCCGATGGCAAGCTGAAGGCGGCCATGAACACCGCTGGCTCCAAGTCCTTCCACAAGGACTGGGTGCGCATGATCCAGGAGTCGGGCCCGAAGAACTGGTCCACCTACACCTGGTATCAGGTCGGTACCGACCTCGGTGCTGGCGCCTCCGCCATGATCTTCGACGCCGACATCCTCGGCTACTTCATGAACGGCGGCGACAACAAGGAGAAGGGCAATCTCGGCTATGCGCCGTTCGCGGCCAACCCGGCAGCCTCGGCCCCGACGCCCAACGTCTGGATCTGGTCGCTGGCCATGAACAATGCCGGCACCCAGAAGGACGCCACCTGGTACTTCATGCAGTGGGCCTCCTCGGTCGAGCATGACCTGTTCGGCGCCCGCAAGATGGACTTCGTCAACCCGGTCCGTGCCTCCGTCTGGAAGGACGAGGAGTTCCGCGCCCGCATCGACAAGTCCTATCCGGGCTACCTCAACCAGTACGAAGTCTCGGCCCCGGGTGCGAAGATCTACTTCACCGCCCAGCCGCTGTTCTTCGACCTCACCACGCTGTGGGCCGAAAACCTGCAGAAGATGGTCGCCAAGGAAATCCCGGTCGATGAAGGCCTGGACGCGATGGCCGTCGAAATGGACAAGAAGCTGGCCGAAGCCGGCCTCGGCTAAGCAAGACCAGCGCGCGGGAGTGCTTACTCCCTGGGCATCCCGCGCGCCCCTTCCACCGACACTGCAACCCGGATTTCAGGTCCACGAATGACAGCCGCCGCCACAGAGATGCGAAAGCCCGTGAAGCAGAGCCGCTTCATGCGCCGGGCCCTGCCCTATCTCCTCTCCCTTCCCGCGCTGCTGATGTGCATCGGGATCCTCATCCCGTTCTTCACCGCCGTCTATTATTCGTTGCTGCGCTACCGGATGAACCTGCCCGCCATGAAGGGCTTCATCTGGTTCGACAACTACATCAACTTCTTCACCGATCCCAAGTTCTGGAACACCGTCTACATTTCGCTGACCTACGCCTTCCTGACGGTGGGCCTCGAGTTGCTGCTGGGCCTTGCCATCGCACTTCTGCTGCAGCGCCCGTCGCGCTTCAACAACATCGCCTCGATCATGCTGCTCTTGCCGCTGATGACGGCGCCGGCCCTTGCCGCCCTGATGTGGAAGCTGATGACGCACCCCGACTTCGGCATCCTGAGCTATCTGCTCTCCGTCGTCGGGATCGAGAATTTCAAGTGGGCCTCCGATCCTTCGACCGCGCTATTCACGGTAGTGCTGGTCGATATCTGGGTCTACACGCCCTTCATGATGATCCTGCTTCTCGCAGGCTTGCGCTCCCTGCCGAAGGCGCCCTTCGAGGCGGCCGCACTTGATGGTGTGCCGCGCAGCTTCGTGTTCTTCCGCATCACGCTTCCCATGCTGATGCCCTATATCCTGACCGCCACGCTGTTCCGCCTGCTCGACTCGATCCAGCAGTTCGACATCATCTACGCGATGACGCAAGGCGGGCCCGGCGACAAGCTGCTTGTCTTCCAGGTGCAGGCCTATCTCGACTTCTTCCAGGCCACCAATGTCGGCCGGTCCGCGGCGCTCATGATCATCCTCTGGGCGATCACCTATGCGCTGTCGAATGTCTTCATCAAGCAGTGGCTGAAACTGCGCGAACGCGCCCACGGAGCGCACTGACCCATGGACCATACATCCTCCTTCGAGAAGATCCTGCGCAGCGTGCTGATCACGCTGGTGCTGGTGTTCTTCCTCTTCCCCATCGTCTGGATCTTCCTCATGTCGCTCCAGACCAACGAGACCATCCTGCGCATTCCTCCCTCGCTGGCCTTCACACCGATCATCGACAACTATACGGCACTGATCACCGGGCAGCTGCGCACGGCGGCGGGAAGCCTGCAGCTGAACTTCATGCAGAACATGTTCAACTCGGTTCTGCTGTCGGTGTGCTCGGTGGCGCTCTCGCTGGTGCTGGGCGTGCCGGCGGCCTATGCCTTCGCCCGCTTCAAGTTCCGGCTGGGCGAGGACATCGCCTTCACGCTGCTGTCCTTCCGCTTCGCGCCGGCCCTTCTCGTGCTGCTTCCTTTAAGCCTCTATTTCAAGAGCATGGGCCTGACCAACACCTATATCGGCCTGATCTGGGTCTATCAGCTGATCTGCCTGCCCTTGATCCTGTGGATCGTGCGCGGCTATTTCGAGGACATCAGCCCCGACATCGAACACGCCTACCGCATCGCGGGCAATAGCTGGTGGCAGACCTTCACTAAGATCTCGATCCCGCTGGCCAAGCCCGGCATTGCGGCGGCAGGCCTTCTCGCCTTCATCTTCGCCTGGAACAACTTCGTCTTCGCGCTGATCCTCGCTTCAGCCGACAAGCAGCCGGTGACGGTGGGTGCGCTGGCCTTCGTGACGGCGTCCGGCATACAGTATGGGCAGATCGCGGCCGCCATCATCATTTCAATCACGCCCACGCTGGCGCTCGCGCTTTATGCCCAGCGTTATCTCGTCGAGGGCCTGTCCATGGGTGCGGTGAAGGGATGAGCCAGCTTTCCATCAAGCAGTTGTCGAAGGCCTATGGCGCGTTCAGGGTGTTCGATGGCCTGGACCTGGACGCCAAGGCCGGTGAGATCGTGGTGATCTTCGGCGGCTCCGGCACTGGCAAGACCATTCTGCTGCGCCTCATCGCGGGTGTCGAGGAACCTTCCGCCGGGACGATCGAGATTGAAGGTCATGATGTCGCCGACATCGCGCCGGAACACCGCGGCGTCGGCATGGCGTTCCAGAACTTCGCGCTCTTCCCGCACATGACGGCAGCCGAGAACATCGCCACGCCGCTGCGCGCGGCAGGGGCTGGCGATGACAAGGTGACAGCGGGCGTCGCCCGGGTGGCGAAGCTTCTCAAGATCGACCATGTGCTGAACCATTCGCCGCGTGAACTTTCCAACGGGCAGAAACAGCGCACGGCCCTGGCCCGCGCTCTGGCCGCCAGCCCGAAGATCCTGTTGCTCGATGATCCGCTTCGCAACGTCGACGCCAAGCTTCGCTTCGAGATGCGGCTTGAGCTGCCGCGGCTGCTGCGCCAGAGCGGCGCCACGGTTCTCTACGTGACACAGGACTACAAGGAAGCCATGGCGCTTGCTGACCGCATCGCGGTTCTGGCGGGCGGCAAGTTCGTGCAGACGGCCACGCCGGAAGACATCTACATGAAGCCCGCGACACTTGGGGTGGCGAGCCTGTTCGGCGATCCCTCCATCAACACCGCGGAGACCATGGTTGAAGCCGATGCATCGGGCGCGCAGGTCACGGTCGGCGGTGCAAAGATTGCCATGGCCGATCACTACAAGGCGCATGCGGGCCGCGCCGTGACATTCGGCGTCAGGCCCGAAGCGGTGGACATCAGCACCAGCTCGGGCATCGAAGCGGAAGTCGTTGCAGTGACGCCCCTCAACGAACGCACCGTGCTGCTGCTCAAGACCAACAGCGGCTGGGAATTCCTTGCCTCTCTGCCTTCGTCAGCCGCCAATATTCCGGAACCGGGACACCGGCTTCACGCGCGTTTCGCGGAGGCCGGAACCCATCTGTTTGACCGCCAGACGGGAGAGCGGCTCCATGGCTGAACTCGTTCTCAGGAACGTCGACAAGATCTATCGCTCCCGCAAGGGGAATGTTCATGCGGTGAGGGACCTGAGCCTGACCGTGAACCACGGCGAGATCGTGGCGTTGCTCGGCTCCTCGGGTTGCGGCAAGACATCGACCTTGCGCATGATCGCCGGTTTCGAGGATGTGTCGAACGGGTCGATCACGCTGGGCGGCAAGCCCATCCACGCGCTGCCGCCCGCAGCGCGCGGTGTCGCCATGGCGTTTGAGGCCTATTCGCTCTACCCGCCGCTCACCATCGGCGAGAACATGGCCTTTGCGCTCAAATCATCGAAGCTTGCCGTGGCCGAACAGGACAGGCGGGTGAAGGCGATGGCTGGTATGCTGGAAATCTCCGACATCCTCGGCAAATACCCCTCCTCCGTGTCGGGCGGCCAGCAGCAGCGTGCCAGCCTGGGCCGCGCGCTGGTGCGCGATGCCGGGCTCTACCTGCTGGACGAGCCGATGGGCCAGCTGGAACCGCAATTGCGGGCCGTGCTGCGCGGCCGCATCAAGCACTATATCCGCGAGAACAAGTGCACGACGATCCTCGTCACCCATGATCAGACGGAGGCGAACGCCCTGGCGGACCGGATCGCGGTGATGGAAGGCGGCGTGCTGCAGCAATTCGCCACCCCCGCCGAACTGAAGGTGAGGCCCGCCAACCTGTTCACCGGCACCTTCATCGGCGAACCGCCGATGAACGTCTTCACCGGCGAGGTGACATCAACAGGCGACACGCTGAGCTTCATCGTGGATGGTGGCACCACCCTCTCCTATCCGGCGGCGGACGCCTCGCCCCAGCTGCGCGAGAAGCTTTCGCGCACCAAGGCCATTGCACTCGGCATCAGGCCCTATGCGCTGCATCTGGGCGAAGGCCCCGTGAAGGGCAAGATCATGGCCTGCCAGTGGCTGGGCGACCAGACCCATGTGGCCGTCGATGTGGCAGGGCGTACGGTCGTCTCGGTCTCGCATGAGCGCATCGCCCTGGCACCCGGCAGCGACATTGCGCTGAACGTGGCCGCCAAGGACCTGCACCTGTTCGACCCCGACACCGGGGCCGCCATCGCGCATGGGGGCGAGCTGGCATGAAGGACGGCGTCCTGATCGGTATCGATGCCGGCACCTCGGTCATCAAATCCGTGGCGTTTGACACCACGGGAGAGCAGATCGCGGCCGCCGCCATTGCCAACCGCTATCTCACCTTCCCGGATGGCGGTGCCGAACAGGACATGCCCAAGACCTGGGCCGATGCCGCTGCAACGCTGCGCGAGCTTGCGCAGAAGATCCCCAATCTCGCCGAGCGCCTGATCGCCATTTCGGTGACGGGACAGGGCGATGGCATGTGGCTGATCGACAAGGCAGGCGAGCCCGTTGCCCCGGCCTGGCTGTGGCTTGACGCACGATCGGCTGCAATCGCAGAGGACTTCGCGGGCAGCCGGCATTATGCTGCGCATTACAAGCGCACCGGCACCGGCGTGAATGCCTGCCAGATGAGCATGCAACTCGTGTGGATGACGCGCCACCGGCCGGACATCCTGGCGCGCGCCACCACGGCCTTTCATTGCAAGGACTGGCTCTACTTCAAGCTTACGGGCGACCGCCGCACTGACCCGTCGGAGGCGAACTTCACCTTCGGCCAATATGCGACACGCCGCTATGCGCCCGAAGTGCTGGACGTACTCGGCGCGCCTGATGCCAAGTCGCTTCTGCCGGAGATCGTCGAGGGAACGCAGAACGCCGGGCGCCTCACTGCGGAAGCAGCCGCTCTCACCGGCCTCAAGGCTGGAACGCCGGTCACGCTCGGCTATGTGGATGTTCTCTGCACCGGGCTCGGCGGCGGGCTTTATGATCCGAAGGGCGAGACGGGCTGCACCATCGTCGGCTCCACCGGCATGCACATGAAGATCGCGCCATCGGCTTCGCATGTGAAGCTCAACGCCGAGATGTCCGGTTACACCATGTGCTTTCCGGTTCCCGGCATGTATGCGCAGATCCAGTCCAACATGGCCTCGACGCTCAACATCGACTGGCTGCTCGATGTCGGGCGGGACGTCCTGTCCCACCAGGGTGTCGAGAAAACACGCGGTGATCTCCTGCAGGGCCTCGATGAGCGCATCATGGCGGCCGAGCCCGCGCGCGCCATTTTCCATCCCTATATCTCGCAGGCCGGCGAGCGCGGCCCCGTCATGGAGCCTGCTGCGCGCGCCATGTTCACCGGACTCGAACTCGGCATGGGCTTCGCCGACCTGATGCGCGCCGTGTTCGAGGGCCTGTGCTTTGCCTCGCGCGATTGCTATTCGGCGATGGGCGACATTCCGCGCGAAGTACGCGTGACGGGTGGCGCGGCGCGCTCCCGGGCACTGCGCGTCATGCTGGCCAGCACGCTGAAGGCACGCGTGCGCAGCGTGCAGCGCGAGGAAGCGGGTGCCGCAGGTGCGGCCATGATGGCCGCCGTACAGCAGAAGCTTTACCCTGACATGGATGCCTGTGCAGCGGCCTGGGTTGACCCGCTGCTCGGCAGCAGCACCGAACCCGATCCGGCGCTCGCCCGCCGTTATGACGGGGCCTTCGGCATCTACAAGGAAACCCGCGAAAAAATGCGCCCGCTGTGGCGCGCCATGGTGGCCAATCGTGCTTCGTAAGATCTCCATTATCGGTGACCGCTTCATGCTTTCCGCGATGTTCGAGGAGGCCCTGCGCGAACGTTGCCGCCTCTATGACCTCGACATCCGCACCCACGACATGCCCTGGCCGGATGAGCCGATGGAGCATGGCTATGCCGTGAAGGGTATGGATGGACTCAAGGAATACATGGGCACGGCCGATCAGGTCGTCGAACTCACGGGTGATGCGGAAATCCTGGTAACGCAGCTTGCACCCCTCTCCGCCGCCATCATGGACCGGCTGCCCGATCTGAAATTCGTCGCCGTGTCGCGCGGCGGGCCTGTCAACATCGACATGAAGGCGGCGCGCGAGCGCGGCATCACGGTGGTCAACACGCCGGGCCGCAATGCCTCCGCCGTCGCCGAGTTCACGATTGGCGCCATCCTCGCCGAGACGCGCAACATCACGCGCGGGCATGATGCCTTGAAGCGTGGCGAGTGGCGGGGCGATCTCTACCGCGCCGACCTCACCGGCCAGGAACTCTCGGAGATGACGGTCGGCCTCATCGGGTATGGCGAAGTGGGCCGCCGGGTGGTGAAGTTCCTCAAGGTCTTTGGTTGCCGCATCCTGGTGAGCGATCCTTATGTGCAACTCACCGCAGAGGACCTGAACGACGGCGTGATCCAGTGCTCGCTGGACCGCGTGCTGGCCGAGTCAGATGTCGTTTCGCTGCATCCGCGCGTGACGGGCGAGACGGCCGGTATGATCAACAGGGAAACGCTGGCGCAGATGAAGCCAGGTGCCTATTTCATCAACACCGCGCGAGGGCCGCTGGTGAACTATGACGACCTCTACGCGGCACTCGCCAGCGGGCATCTGCGCGGGGCCATGCTCGAGACCTTCGATGTCGAACCCGTGCCACCGGACAACCGGTTCCTGAAACTCGAGAACGTGACGCTGACGCCGCACATTGCCGGTGCATCAGTGAAGACCGTCAGCTATGCCGCAGGGCTGGCGGCAGAGGAAGTGCGCCGCTATCTCGCGGGGGAACCCGCGCTCAACAGGTGCTGAGGT
>JBIIGF010000409.1:0-3002 GCA_044236665.1 Aestuariivirga sp.
CTAGATATTCGGCAAAGCGGGGATGTGCTGCAACGAGTTGCTGAAATTCTGCCTCGGCCTTGCTGCGCTGATCAGCCGTCAAGGGGCGGATCGCGCTGCTTGACATCACGTCCTGATGCCAGCCCTGAACCTGCTGCCAGTCGGCGGGGGCGGGGTCTTTCCAGTGAAGCGCCTCGGGTGTTTCGGGAAGTCCGACGGCACGCCAGTATTTGCGCATCTGGCCTTCGGGATCGGCCTGAACCTCCTCGCTCTTCACGACAACGGGTGCCCGGCCCAGTTGCTTCATCACGGCTTCGGCCTGCAGCCACTGCGCCTCGATCCCGATTTCCTCGAGCAGCATGTCAGGGTCGAGTTTCGCGTAGGACAGGATCGAGGCCCTGGGATCGCGGATCAGGAAGCTGTGCGTGATGCGGGCGAAAAAGGCTTCGTCCGCCGCGATCTGCGGCATCACGTAATAACTCATGTCCTTGAAGAACACGGGGCCCCTCTCTGCCTTCGCGAGGATCATGGCGCGGATCTCTGCGTAAGCCTTGGGGTGCTCCTCCATCGCCTCGAAATACGGCATCTGCCGTGTCGAGCGGTTGATGTAATAGTCATACATGAACGGCTCATGCAGGCAGTGAAGATCACCACGGGCCCGCATGGTTCGCTCGAAGGCCGTGGACATGGAGCGCGGATGCGACCACAGCGCCACGATGGGAAAGCTCATGCCGTGGCCTCGGTGAAGGCGCGGTCCAGCCCCTCTGCCACCTGGTCGACGTCGCTGAGCGACAGGCACATGGGCGGCACCATGCGCAACACTGAGCGGTGCGGGCCGGACTTGGACAGGATCAGGCCCTGATCGCGGCACTTCTCGAACACCGCGGCGGTGATGTTGGCGTCGGGCTCCTTGGTCTTGCGGTCCTTCACCATTTCGATGGCCAGCATCAGGCCGCGGCCGCGCACGTCACCGATGGCCGGGTGGCGCTGCTGCAGGTCTTTGAGGCGCTGGAGCAGCGCGCGGCCCACCTTGGCTGCATTCTCCTGTGTCTTCTCCTCGCGGATCACCTGCAGCACGGCGCGGCCAGCAGCACAGCTCGTGGGGTTCGCGCCATAGGTATGGAACATGAACTTGTCGGCCATCACATCGCCGATCTGCTTCTTCGCCACGACCGCGCCGAGCGGGAAGCCATTGCCGATGCCCTTGGCCATCACCACGATGTCGGGGATAACACCATCGGCCTCGAAGCCCCACATGTCGTCGCCGGTGCGGCCAAAGCCCGACTGCACCTCATCGGCCACATAGAGGCCGCCCGCTGCACGCACCCGCTCGGCCGCACCCGACATGTAGCCCTTCGGCATTTCCACGATGCCGCCATAGCCCTGTACGCTCTCGACGAAAATCCCCGCCACCTTGCCGGTGGTCGCCGTGGCGATGGTGCGCTCGATCTCGTCGAGATAGGGCGCAGTGCCGGGGCCGAAGATACCGCGATACTGGTTGGGTTCCGGCACGAAGGCCACATTGCCGGGCATGCCCGGGTGGCGGAAGCCGGCGATGCCGGTCAGCGACTGCGCGGCCGAGGTGGGGCCATGATAGGCCGAGCGAAGTGCGAGCAGGTCGAGGTTGCCGGTATAGGTGCGGGCCATCACCATGGCGAGGTCGATCGCCTCCGAGCCGGAGTTGGTGAAATGCACGACCCAGTCATGGCCCTTCGGCATGGTGGCGGCCAGTTCCTCGGCGAAATGCGCCGGAACCGGATGGTAGAACATGGTGGTGCAGTGGGTGAGTTCCTGCGCCTGTTCCATCGCGGCCCGGACCACGGTCGGGTGCGAATGGCCAACCGAGATGCAGACATTCATGCCGAGCAGGTCGGTGTATTTGCGGCCGTCGGCATCCCAGAGATATTGCATCGCGCCCTTGCGGAACACCAAGGGCTCCCGGAAGGGCACGAATTTCCGCTGGGACGCGGCATAATACTGGTTGCGGCGGGCGGCGGTGGCCCCGGTTGACCATTCGATGTCGAGTGCGTCCTTCATCAAAGTCCTCCCTGTAGAGGTGAACCCCGGAGCCGCGCATTGTGCGGATCATAGGGTGGTTTGTCCAGAATGCGGGCCGGGCGTTCGCGCCCCAGAAGCTTGACGGTGAGGCCCTCGCGGATCTCCGGCTCACGCAGGAAGGCGAGCGCCAGCGATTTCTTCACACGGTGGCCGTAGGCGCCCGAGGTGACAACACCGATCGCGCGGCCCGCGGCAAACACCGGATGGGAGTAGAAGGGCTCAACCGCGCCATCGGTGTCGATCTCCAGCAGCACCATGTCCCAGTTGGGTGTGCGGCTCAGCATCGCATCCCGCCCCACGAAGTGGCGGCCATCGGGCTTCACGAGGAAGGAGAGGCCGGTTTCGAGTGGTGAGCGCTCGGTGGTGAGGTCCATCCCCCAACTCCGGTAGCCCTTCTCAAGCCGCATGGAATTGGCGGCATAGGCACCGTAATAGCCAATGCCGAAGGACTTTCCGGCCTCCTCCAGCGCATGGAACAATCGTGCTGCATCCTGGCGCTGCACATGCAGTTCAAAGCCAAGTTCGCCGACATAGGAGACGCGCAGTACGCGGGCCGCTGCGCCAGCGATATTCATACTGCGCGCCGAGAGCCACGTGAGATCCTTGAGGTCGCTGGCGGCGCAGACGCTGGCCAGCACATCGCCCGATTTCGGCCCCATCAGCCCGATCACCGCCATCTCATCCGTGCGGTTGCGGATCGTCACATCAAAGCCATCCGCGCGCGCCATCAGCAGGTCGAGGTCCATCTCCTCGGCGGCTGCCGCTGAATTGAGATAAGCCTCATCGGGCGCGAAGACGGTCACGGTGAATTCGGAGGCAACGCCGCCCGCCGGCGTCAGGGCATGCGTCAGGCCGATGCGCCCCGTCCTTGGCGGCGTGTTGGCACCCAGCCCATCAAGGAAGCGCAGGGTGTCCGGCCCCGTCACATCGAATTTCGAGAACACCGACAGATCCGCGAGTGCCAC
>JBIIGF010000410.1:0-3001 GCA_044236665.1 Aestuariivirga sp.
TTGCCTGGCACGAGGGCGACATGCGGGCGAAGCCGGGCGATGGCGAGTTCGTGGCGCGCCAGCCGAACGCGCCCGTCAATGTGGCGAACGCCATCTGGAAGGGGCTCACCCGGCCCAGGCCGGTGGCAAGGCCCGACATCGTTCCCTGACCATGTGCTCCCGGCAATTGTGTGGTGGCGGCAGGTCAGCCCTCCGGCGGGCTGGCATGTTCGCTCCATCACGTTGCAAGGGGTTGGAGCGAAGCATGCGGCGGGCCATCATCTGTCTTTCACTGTATTTGGCGGTGGGCGTACCCGCCTTTGCCGCTGCCTCGTGCGGCAGTACGGGGGCGGGTTTTGACGGCTGGAAGAAGGCCTATGCGGCGCAGGCGAATGCAGAAGGCGTAGGCGCCAAGGGCCTCGCCGCGCTGGCCAAGGCCAAATATGCCACGGCCACCATCAAGGCCGACCGCAACCAGCATTCCTTCAAGCTGTCGCTGGACCAGTTCATGCAGAAGCGCGGTGCGGCCAGCATCGTGGCGCAGGGCAAGCGGCTGAAAGCCCAGAATGCGAGGCTGTTTGCCGCGCTCGAGAAACGCTATGGCGTTCCAGCGGGGCCGCTCATCGCCATCTGGGGCATGGAAACGGCCTTCGGCGCCCATATGGGAAAACAGAACACCATCTCCGCCGTGGCGACACTCGCCTATGATTGCCGCCGCCCTGAATTCTTCCGCGATCAGCTGGTCGCGGCGCTGAAGCTGGTGGACAAGGGCGTGCTCTCGTCGTCCTCGGTGGGCGCCATGCATGGCGAGGTGGGCCAGACGCAGTTCCTGCCGAAGAGCGTGCTGCTCTATGGTGCCAGCGGCGATGGCGGCGGCCTCAATCTCAACGGCAAGGCCGATGCGCTGGCGTCCACCGCCAATTTCCTCAAGGCCCATGGCTGGCGGCGTGGCGCGGGCTACCAGCCGGGCCAGCCGAATTTCGCGGCACTGCGGGGCTGGAACGCCGCCAGCGTCTACCAGCGCGCGCTCGCCATCATGGCCAAAGAGATCGACGGAGACTGAGCCTTCATGTTCAAGGATGAAAACAAGCACCCGTTCTACAAGCCGCTGTGGCGGCGGGTAGCCATCGTGGCGTCGATTGCGGCGTGGCTCGGCTTCGAGATCTACCAGGCGGCCTCTGGCTTGTGGATCGCCATTGCGGGCGGCATGCTCGCCTATGCCGTCTATACGTTCTTCATCGCCTGGCCGAAGGATGATCCGGAAGCCTGACCGGCGCTGCCGGACCGTGCATGATTTCTGAGGAGTGTTCGCATGACGTCCCGTACCAATCTCACCATCAATCCGCAGCGCCTGTGGGACTCCCTCATGGAGACCGCGGCCTTCGGCGGCACGCCCAAGGGCGGCATCAAGCGCCTGACTGTCTCTGACGAAGACAAGAAGGTCCGCGATTGGTTCAAGGCCGAATGCGAGAAGCTCGGGTGCACCGTGGAGGTGGATGAGGTCGGCAACATGTTCGCCACCCGCCCTGGAAAGCGCAAGGACTTGGCCCCCATCGCCATGGGCTCGCATCTCGACACGCAGCCGACGGGTGGCAAGTTCGATGGCGTACTGGGCGTGCTGGGCGCGCTCGAAGCCATGCGCACGCTGGTCGACATGGGCTATGAAACCAACGCTCCTGTGATGATCGTCAACTGGACCAATGAGGAAGGCTCGCGCTTTGCGCCGGCCATGCTGTGCTCGGGCGTCTATGCCGGGGTGTTCACCACCGAATACGCCTATGCGCGCGAGGACCGGCAGGGCCTGAAGCTCGGCGACGAGCTGGAGCGGATCGGCTACAAGGGCAAGGCCAAGGCAGGCGACATCAAGTTCCAGGCGATGTTCGAACTCCACATCGAACAGGGTCCGATCCTCGAGGCTGAAAACAAGATGATCGGCGTGGTCACGGGTGTCCAGGGCATGCGCTGGTACGAGGTGACGGTGCGGGGCCAGGAATCGCACACCGGCGCCACCCCGATGGGGCTGCGCCGCAATGCGCTGCTGGGGGCCTCCCGCATGATCGAGGCCATTCATCAGGTCGGCATGGCCAACCTGCCGGGCGTTGCCTCGGTGGGCCTGATCGAGAACCGGCCCAACAGCCGCAACGTGGTGCCGGGCGAGGTGTTCTTCACGGTCGATCTCCGCCACCCGGATGAGAAGGTGCTGGACAGGATGGAAGCCGAATATCAGGCGGCCCTGCCGAAGATCGCCGCAGAGCTTGGCCTTGAGCTTGAGGAAAAGCGCATCTGGATTTCGCCGGCGGTGAAGTTCGCGGCCCCCCTCATCGACTGTGTGCGCGAAGGTGCCGCGCAGGCCGGCTATTCGATGCGCGACATGGCGAGTGGTGCTGGCCATGACGCCGCCTATATCGCGCGTGTCGCACCCACCACCATGATCTTCGTGCCCTGCCTTGGCGGCATTTCGCACAATGAGGCGGAATCCTCCACGCTTGAGGAATGCGGTGCGGGTTCGCAGGTGCTGCTCAACGCCGTGCTCAGCTACGACCGGACCCTGGCGTGAGGAATGACCTGCCGGAGCGGGCGCGGGAGATCGCGCTCACGCTCACCGCATGGCCCTCGGTCACCGGTTCGGCGGGCGAAGCCGCCTTCGCAGAAAGGCTCACGGCCTTCCTCGCACATTTCGATGCGGCATGGCATGTGCCGGTCGTGGGGGACCCGCGCAGCAATGTCTTCGCCCTGAAGCGCGGGCGCTCGCCCCGCACTGTCGTGCTGACCGGCCATTTCGATGTGGTGCCGGTGTCTGATTATGGTGCGCTGGAGCCTCTGGCCTTCAGCCCGGAACGATTGCTGCCCGAGATCGTGGCAAGGCTTCGCCGCAGTGGTGAAAACCCGCTGGCGCTTTCGGATTTCGAGAGTGGCGAATTTCTGCCCGGCCGCGGCTTGCTCGACATGAAGGCAGGCCTTGCCGCAGGGATCGCCGCAATGGAAGCCTACGCGGGAGACGTCACGCTGCTGTTTCTCGCCG
>JBIIGF010000411.1:0-2995 GCA_044236665.1 Aestuariivirga sp.
GGATGAGCCTTGAAACAGACATCGTGCAGATCGCGCGGCAGGAAGAGGTTCTGCGGTTTGCGCAGTTCAGCGAGGCCGATGCCTGGGCGCTGGGTTCGCTGATGCGCGAGGCGGCGGCGGCGCGGGGGCTGCCGCTGGTGATCGACATCCGGATCGGCAACCGGCCGCTGTTCTATACCGCTCTGCCGGGTTCTTCGCCCGACAACGTGGAATGGGTGCGCCGCAAGGTGAACAGCGTTCTGCGCTTCCAGAAATCCTCCTACCGGGTCGGCCGCGAATTCGCGCTGAAGGGTACGCCCTTCGATGTGACACGCGGCATCGACCCCGCGAACCATGTGGCCGCCGGCGGCGGTTTCCCGATCCACCTGACGGGGACGGGCGTGGTCGGCGCGGTGACCGTGTCCGGCATTCCGCAGCGCCAGGACCATGGCTTCGTCGTGGAGATGCTGTGCCGCTTCCTGAAGCAGGACCACCGCAGCCTGGAGTTGCCGCCCGACACCACCACTGACTGATCCTGATGGAGTGGAGCATCGCCTTCTTCGCGGTCGCAGCGGCTTCGGCCTTCATGGTGGGGGCGTCCAAGGGCGGCTTGCCCATGGTGGGGGTGCTGGGTGTGCCACTGCTCGCGCTCGTCATGCCGCCGGTTGCCGCCGCTGCACTCCTGCTGCCCGTCTACATCGTGAGCGACATGGTGGGCCTGTGGGCCTACCGGAAGGAATACAGCCCGCGCAACCTCATGATCCTGCTGCCTGCCATGGTGTTCGGCGTGGGGGTTGGCTGGGCCACGGCGAAGATCACGCCTGAATGGATGGTGACGCTGCTGGTCGGGCTGGTGGGGCTTTATTATTGCGCCACGGTGGTCCTGCGCAGGGCAGGCGCGCCGCCCAAGCCCGCCGATGTTCCGCGCGGCCTGTTCTGGGGCACGATCGCGGGCTTCACCAGTTTCGTCTCCCACACCGGCGGGCCGCCCTATCAGGCCTATGTGCTGCCGCAGAAACTGCCGAAGATGATGTTTGCTGGCACAAGTACGATCGTGTTCGCCGTCATCAACCTGGTGAAGCTGATCCCCTACTGGGCACTGGGGCAGTTCAACCCCGGCAATCTGGAGGTTGCGGCCATGCTCTCGCCCATTGCCGTCGCTGGCGCGCTGATCGGCTACAAGGCAACGGAAATCATTCCCGAGAAACTCTTCTACCGTCTCGTCGAGGTGGCGCTCTTCGTCATCTCCCTCAAACTCATCCATGATGCATTGCTGACATGAAACTCACAGTCCATACCTATGATGTCTTCACCAACCGGCGCTTTGGCGGCAACCCGCTGGCCATCGTCGAGGATGCGGACGCGCTCAGCGACGAACAGATGCAGATCATCGCGCGGGAGTTCAATCTTTCGGAGACGATCTTCATCCGCAAACCTAAGGACCCCAGCCATACGGCGGGTGTCCGCATCTTCCTGCCCACGGCGGAAATTCCCTTTGCCGGGCACCCGACGGTGGGCTGTGCCATCCATCTCGCGCAGAAGAAATACAAGCCCGGCTGCTCCTTCGAGACGACGATCACGCTGGAAGAAGTGGCGGGCCTTGTGCCGGTGAGGGTGTCGCGCATTGGCGATGTGCCGCGTGCCCAGTTCACGGCGCCCGTTGTGCCCTTCACGGTGGAGGCCGCCTTGCCCGCCAATGAGGCGGTTGCGTCGGCGCTGGGGCTTGAGGCCCACGACATTGGATTCGGTGGCCACGCCCCCGCGCTCTGCGAGGGCGGACCACGCTTCCTCTACGTGCCGCTTGCCAGCCGCGCGGCGCTCGCAAAGGCAAGGCCCTTCGAACCGCACTGGACCGGTGTACTGGGCAGCCTCGGCACCAGCATGGCTTATCTCTACACACCGGGCGGTGATGGCCCGCAAAGCGCCTATCGCGCCCGGCTTTTCGCACCCGCAAGCGGCATCGTGGAAGACCCAGCGACCGGTTCCGCCACGGCCATCCTCGCCCGGCAACTGCTTGCCGCGGACAGGCTGGGCGATGGCACCCACCGCTGGCAGATCGAACAGGGCTATGAGATGGGCCGCCCGTCCGACCTGTGGCTCGAGGCTGATGTTGCGGGTGCGAAACTGGTAGCCGTGCGGGTCGCAGGACAGGCCGTGCAAATCATGTCGGGTGTGCTAGAACTCTGAGCCGGGGATATCGACAGGCGACCTGAAGACGGGAGAATTGCGCACCGATGAAGACGATTTTGCTCATCGCCCATCTGATCGCCATTGCCACGGGAACGGGCATGAGCATCGCCAATTACATCAATATCCGTATCGCTGCGGGTGAGAAGGGCGAGCGGCGCGAGGCGCTGGCCTTCCTGCGGCGCACTCTGGCGCGCATCGCCGATGTGGTGATCCTCGCCATCTGGATCACCGGCATCGGCCTGTTCTTCAGCCTGCCGCCGGCCGATGAGCCGAACAGCTGGTTCATCGTGAAGATGATCTTCGTGGTGGCTCTGACCGTGAGCCACGGCCTCGCCCGCATGACGGCGGGACGCATGTTGCGGAGTGGCGACCAGTCGCTCTATCCGCGCATGGAACTCATGGTGTCAGGCGTGTGGATGTCGGCTCTGGCCTGCATCATCTTCGCCGTTCTGGCCTTCGAGACCTGATCCCGCGTCACTGGCCCTGAGCCGCGACCGCGGCGAGGGCCTCGGCAATCACGTCAGCCGCTTCCTGATCGTTCCCGGAGGAACAGAGTTTCTCCGCCTGCTGGCGCATGTCCTGAAGCTGGGTCGCCAGATCCGGCGCGAGGTCTGGCCCGGTCAGCACAGCGTCGAGCTGCTTCAGTCCGTCGGCGCAACCCGCAAGGGCGGGACCAGCAAGCCATGCCAACACTGTCGCGGCGAGAAGAAGAGATTTCATGATGGGCCTGGCTCCTTACGGCCCCACGGGGGGCGCAGTGCTACCTCTACAGCCCCGGTAGCCTCGGCGGCAACCCTTCAGGTCATGCAAATATGGATGATGATAC
>JBIIGF010000413.1:0-2982 GCA_044236665.1 Aestuariivirga sp.
CCTCACGCTGGGTGGCGTCGGCTCCGCCTTCTGGGGGCTGGTGGCGGGGCTTGTCCTGTTCGGCGCGCGGCATGTTCTGGCCCAGGCCCGGAAACGGGCCGCCTGATCCGCCGCCGTCCGGCCTGCGTTCAATCATCATGCGCAAGCTTCTGATTTCACTTTTCCTGCTGATGTTCGCGAGTGCCCCCGCCATGGCTGAAACCACCGCCCATGACTTCACCCTGACCGGGATCGACGGCAAGCCCATGCCGCTCGCCCAGTTCAAGGGCCACCCCATGCTGATCGTCAACACGGCGTCCGAATGCGGGTACACGCCGCAGTATGAGGAGCTGGAAAAGCTCTGGCTCGCCTACAAGGACAAGGGGCTGGTGGTCATCGGTGTGCCATCGAATGATTTCGGTGGCCAGGAACCCGGCACCGCGCAGGACATCGCCACCTTCTGCAAGCTCAATTACGGCGTGACCTTCCCGCTGGCGGACAAGACAGTGGTGAAGGGCGACAAGGCCGACCCGTTCTATGCCTGGGCCGGTGAGAAAGCCGGCATGCTCGGACGGCCCAAGTGGAACTTCCACAAATACCTGATCGGTGCCGACGGGCAGTTCATCGACTGGTTCTCGACGCCGACCAAGCCGATGTCACCCAAGATCACCTCGGCCGTCGAAAAGGCGCTGGCTGCCAAGTGAAACGAAAAGAGCCGGGGAAACCCGGCTCTTGCAGTTCGGGGCTGTGCCGAAGCCTCAGCGCCACGCCACCTTGGCAATCTCATAGGACTTGCCGCCGCCCGGCGTGTTGACCTCAACGGAGTCGCCCAGCTTCTTGCCGATGATGGCGCGGGCGATGGGGGAGGACACGGAGATCTTGCCCTTCTTCACATCGGCCTCGAATTCGCCGACGATCTGGTAGGAGGTCTTCTCGTCTGTCTCCTCGTCGATCAGCGTCACCTTGGCGCCGAACTTCACGGTGTCGCCGGAGAGCTTGGTGATGTCGATGATCTCGGCGCGTGACAGCTTGTCCTCGAGTTCCGCCACGCGGGCCTCGGTCCAGCCCTGCTGTTCCTTGGCGGCGTGATACTCGGCATTTTCCGACAGGTCGCCGTGGGAGCGGGCTTCCTCGATGGCCTTGATGATACGCGGGCGCTCCACCGACTTGAGGTGCTTCACCTCGTCCATCATGGCGGCATGGCCTTCGGCGGTCATTGGCACTTTGTCCATCGGTCTCGGTCCAATCTTGTCCAGTCTCTTGCATCCGCCGGCCCGCAGTCACGGCCGGGAGATGAGTGTTCATCCGTGTCTTGAGAAAAAACGACACCCGGCGATACGGAACCGTATCGTGCCGGGCGAAGCTGGAACATGCCCTATTCCTGTAAAAAATTCAAGGGGAGGGGCGAAATCTGCCGCAGCGGCATTCTGGCCGCGTCATCTCATTGGTTCTTCGCCATCCCGGCGCAGGCCGGGATCCAGCTTTGTTTCCAGATGGTTGGAGCCGGTAGCTGGACCCCGGCCTGCGCCGGGGTGACGGTTGCGAAGGGGGCAGACAGCGCTCAGAAATAATCCTGCAGCGGCTTCACATCCAGGCGGCCTTCGCGTTGCGCGGCGATGGCTTTGGTGACGGCCAGAATGCCCGGAAGTGTCGTGTAATAGGGCACTTTCTGCATCAGCGCGGTCTGGCGGATGGGCTTCGAGTCAGAGTGGGAGGCGCGGGTTTCCGTGGTGTTCAGCACCAGCTGGATGTCGCCGTTCTTGATGGCGTCCACCACATGCGGGCGGCCTTCGAGCACCTTGTTGATCTTGGTGGAGGGAACGCCCTTCTCCTCGAAATAGCGCTGGGTGCCGCCAGTCGCCACCAGCTTGAAGCCCATGTCGACGAGCTTCTTCATGGCGGGCAGGATCTTCGGCTTGTCGGCATCCTTGACGGAAATGAACACCGTACCCGCCTGCGGCATGCGCATCCCGGCGCCCAGCTGGCTCTTGGCGAAGGCCATGTCATAGCTCTTGTCGAGGCCCATGACCTCGCCTGTCGAGCGCATTTCGGGACCCAGCAGCACATCGACGCCGGGGAAGCGGTTGAAGGGGAACACGGCCTCCTTGACCGCCACGTGGCTCAGCTTCTTCTGCTTCAGCTTGAAGCTGGCGAGGCTCTCGCCCGCCATGACCCGCGAGGCGATCTTCGCCACCGGCAGGCCGATCACCTTGGCGACGAAGGGCACGGTGCGCGAGGCGCGCGGGTTCACTTCGAGAACATAGACGTCATCATCCTTGATGGCGAACTGGACGTTCATGAGCCCCACGACATTGAGCGCCAGCGCCATGACCTTGGCCTGCCGCTCAAGTTCCGCGATCATCGGCGCCTTCAGCGAGTAGGGCGGCAGCGAGCAGGCTGAGTCACCCGAATGGATGCCCGCTTCCTCGATGTGCTCCATCACGCCTGCGATGAACACGTCCTTGCCGTCGCAGATGGCGTCGACGTCCACCTCGATGGCATTGGAAAGATAGCTGTCGATCAGCACCGGCGAGGAGCCGGACACGACCACTGCCTCGTTGATGTAGCGCTCGAGTTGTGCATCGTCCTTGACGATTTCCATGGCGCGGCCGCCCAGCACATAGGACGGGCGGATCACCACAGGGAAGCCGATCTTCTTGGCGATCTTCTTGGCCTCGGCACCCGAATAGGCAATGCCGTTCTCCGGCTGGCGGAGCTTCAGCTTCTTCAGGAGCTTCGAGAAGCGGTCACGGTCTTCGGCGAGGTCAATCGCATCCGGCGTGGTGCCGAGGATCGGCACGCCCGCCTTTTCGAGGGCGCCGGCCAGCTTCAGCGGCGTCTGTCCGCCGAACTGCACGATCACGCCCTTGAGCGTGCCGTTGGTCTGCTCGGTGTGGATGATCTCCAGCACGTCCTCCGCCGTCAGCGGCTCGAAGTAGAGGCGGTCTGATGTATCGTAGTCGGTCGATACGGTTTCCGGGTTGCAGTTCACCATGATCGACT
>JBIIGF010000412.1:0-2982 GCA_044236665.1 Aestuariivirga sp.
CGAAGGCTTTGTGAGGTCTTTCGCCGGAATTTGACGAGATCATGGACCAATTGCAAGCTCGGCGTGTTGCAGGTCACCCAGCCTCAAACGGCATGAAGGCACGGCGGAGGGCCATGCCATTGCATGGCAGCCACCTGCCGTCGGCCTGCAATTGAAGGCGCAAGGCCTATCCGCTAAGACCGCCCCATGACCGACAGACTCATCATCGCGCTGGCCCAGCTCAACCCCACGCTTGGCGCCATCAACGCCAACCTCGCCCTGGCGCGTGCGGCGCGTGAGCAGGCCCGGGACGCCGACCTGATCCTGTTCCCGGAGCTTTTCATCTGCGGCTATCCGCCGGAGGACCTCGTGCTGCGCCCGTCCTTCGTGGCGGCCTGCAAGGCGGCAGTGGAGGACCTGGCGAAGGACACCGTGACCGGCCCCGCCGTGCTCATCGGCCTTCCCTGGCGCGACGGTGACAAGCTTTACAATTCCATGGCGCTGCTCAGCCATGGCAAGATCGAGACGCTCCGCCACAAGTTCGACCTGCCCAATTACGGCGTGTTCGACGAAAAGCGCGTGTTCAATGCTGGGCCCGCCCCCGGCCCCATCGCCTTCAACGGCGTACGGATCGGGGTGCCGATCTGCGAGGACATCTGGACGGAGGAAACCTGCGAGACACTGGCCGAAACGGGCGCAGAAATCCTGCTCTCACCCAACGGCTCGCCCTTCGAGCGCAACAAGGATGATGTGCGGCTTGGCCATGTCGTGGCCCGGGTGACCGAGACGGGCCTTCCCATGGTCTATCTCAACCAGCTGGGTGGGCAGGATGAACTGGTGTTCGATGGCGCGTCCTTCGTGCTGAATGCCGACCGCAGCATCGCCGTGCAGTTGCCGATGTTCGAGGAGAAGATCGCGCTGACCGACTGGCGGCGCGAGGCAGATGGCTGGCGCTGCCTGCCGGGCGAGATTTCGCGCATCCCCGAAAAGGAAGAGGAAACCTGGAAGGCGTGCGTGCTGGGCTTGCGCGACTATGTGCTGAAGAACCGTTTCCCTGGCGTGGTGCTGGGCCTTTCGGGCGGCATCGACTCGGCCGTTGTCGCCGCCATGGCGGTCGATGCGCTGGGGCCGGACAAGGTGCATTGCGTGATGCTGCCCTATGCCTATACCAGCCGCGAGAGCCTGACGGACGCGGAGCAATGCGCCAAGCTTCTCGGTGTGCGCTATGACGTGGTGCCGATCAAGGAGCCGGTCGAAGGCTTCCTCTCGGCGCTGCAGCCGATGTTCGCGGGAACGCCATTCGGCATCACCGAGGAAAATCTCCAGTCACGCTCGCGTGGCGTGATCCTGATGGCAATCTCCAACAAGTTCGGTTCGATGGTGCTGACCACCGGCAACAAGTCCGAGATGTCGGTTGGCTACGCGACGCTCTACGGCGACATGAACGGTGGCTACAACCCGATCAAGGATGTCTACAAGACGGAGGTGTACCGGCTGGCGGCATGGCGCAACACGCAGGGCCACGTCATCCCCGAGCGCATCATCACGCGTGCCCCAAGTGCCGAACTGCGCGAGAACCAGACGGACCAGGATTCGCTGCCGCCCTATGAGGTGCTGGACGCCATCCTCGAAGGCCTCGTGGAGAGCGAGCTTCCCGTCGCCGAGATCGTGGCGCGAACCGGCCATGACGAGGCACTCGTGAAGCGCATCCAGCACATGCTTTATGTGGCCGAATACAAGCGGCGGCAGGCAGCGCCCGGTGTCAAGATCACCAGGCGCAACTTCGGCCGCGACCGCCGCTACCCCATCACCAACGGATTCCGGGACGGGCGCTGACCATGACCATTCTCCGCTTCGCGCCCTCGCCCACTGGACGCATCCACATCGGCAATGCGCGTACTGCCATCCTGAACTGGCTCTTCGCCCTGAAATCGGACGGCCAGTTCGTGCTGCGCTATGACGACACCGACACGGCGCGCTCCACCCAGGACTATGCCGACGGCATCGCAACGGATCTTGACTGGCTTGGCATCCGCCCCTCCCGCATCGAATGGCAATCGAAGCGCTTCGGGCGATATGACGAGGTGGCGAACCGGCTGCGCGCCGCGGGCCGGCTTTATCCCTGTTACGAAACCGCCGACGAGCTCGAGCGCCGCCGCAAGCGCCAGATGGCACGGGGCGCGCCACCCGTCTATGACCGCGCCGCGCTGAAGCTCACGGAAGAAGACAAGCTGAAGCTCGAGTCGGAAGGCCGCAAGCCCCACTGGCGCTTCCGGCTTGATGGCCGCGTGGTGGAATGGAACGATCTGATCCGCGGCCCCCAGCACATCGACACTTCTTCACTGTCAGATCCCGTGCTGGTGCGCGAGGACGGCACCTATCTCTACACGCTGCCCTCTGTGATCGACGATATCGACTTCGGGATAACCCATGTCATCCGTGGTGAAGACCATGTCGTGAACACCGCCGTGCAGATCGAGATCACGCAGGCGCTGGGCGGCACGGCGCCGCACTATGCCCATCACAGCCTGCTGACGGGAGCTGACGGCAAGGGGCTTTCGAAACGCTTGGGCTCCCTTTCCATCGCCTCCATGCGCGAGGGCGGGCTGGAACCCATGGCGGTCGTCAGCCACGCCGCCCTGCTCGGCACCTCCGACAACATTCATCCGTGTCCGGATTATGCGGAACTGGTTGAGGGTTTCTCGCTTGACAAGCTGTCGCGCGCGCCCGCCCGCTTCGACGAGGCGGAGCTTCTCACCCTCAACGCCAAGCTCCTGCATCACCTTCCATGGCAGGCGGTGCAGCACCGGCTGCCAGGTGCAGGCGAAGCCTTCTGGCTCGCCGTGCGCGGCAACATCGAGCGCCTGTCGGATAGTGCGCTGTGGCAGGGCGTGATCGATGGGCCGGTGACGCCGGTCATCGCGGAAGATGACCGGGGCTTCATCGTGGAGGCCCGCGCCCTTCTGCCCGCTGAACCGTGGGACCACACCACATGGAAGAGCT
>JBIIGF010000416.1:0-2977 GCA_044236665.1 Aestuariivirga sp.
GTCGACCTTCACAGCACCCTCTTCCATCTTCGCGATCACCTGGTCGGTGAGCACGAACTTGAGTTCGCCCTTGGGGCCCTTCACGGCCACATTGGCGCCGGAGAGGCTGACGGAGACGCCGGCCGGAACCGGAACTGGCTTTTTACCGATACGAGACATGTGACCGACCTCAGAATACGGTGCAGAGAACTTCGCCGCCCACGTTTTGTGCGCGGGCGTCGGCGTCCGACATGACACCCTTCGGCGTCGAAAGAATGGAGATGCCGAGGCCGTTGAAAACGGTCGGCAGCGTCGTCACCGAAGCGTAGACGCGGCGGCCCGGCTTCGACACGCGATGCAGTTCGCGGATCACCGGGGCGCCGTCGAAATACTTCAATTCGACTTCGATCTCGGCCTTGTTGTTGCCCTGCTGCACCACGGCGAAGCCGCGGATGAAGCCTTCGTTCTGCAACACACTCAGCACGTTCTCGCGCAGCTTGGAATGCGGCACGCCAACCTTGGACTTGCCGCGCTCCTGCGCGTTCCGGATGCGAGCGAGCATGTCGCCGATCGGATCATTCACACTCATTCTTCTCTCCTGAAGTCCGTATCTGTTACCAGCTCGACTTGACCATGCCCGGGATCAGACCCAGGTTGGACATCTCGCGAAGCGCCAGACGCGACATCTTAAGTTTGCGGTAGTAGGCACGCGGACGGCCCGTCACCTCGCAACGGTTACGGATCCGGTTCTTGGCAGAGTTGCGCGGCAGCTCGGCAAGCTTCAGCTGGGCGGCAAAGCGCTCCTCGATGGGAGTGTCCTTGCTCTGGATGATTGCCTTCAGCTTGGCACGCTTGTTGGCGTACTGCTTCACCATCTTGCGGCGGCGGTTGTTCTTCTCTACCGAGCTCGTCTTAGCCATATGGGCTTTACCTCAGCCTTGATCTGTTTCTGACCGCTTAAGCCGCCTTGCGGGCGGGCTTGCGGAAGGGGAAGTTGAACGCGTCGATCAGCGCACGCGCTTCGGCGTCCGTCTCTGCCGACGTGCAGATGATGATGTCCATGCCCCAGACACGATCGATCTTGTCATAGTCGATCTCCGGGAAAATGATGTGTTCCTTGATGCCGAAGGCGTAGTTGCCATAGCCATCGAAGGAACGGTCCGTCAAGCCGCGGAAGTCACGCACGCGCGGGAGCGCGATATTGATGAGCCTGTCGAGGAACTCATACATGCGCACCTTGCGGAGCGTCACCTTGGCGCCGATCGCCTGGCCCTCGCGGATCTTGAACTGCGCGATGGCCTTGCGGGCCTTCGTCACCACAGCCTTCTGGCCGGCGATCTTTTCGAGCTCGGCAACCGCGGTCTGCACCATCTTGGAGTCGGCGGTCGCCTCGCCGACGCCCATGTTCAGAACGATCTTGGTGATCTTCGGAACCTGCATCGGGTTGGTGTAGCCGAATTCCTTGACGAGCTGCGGGCGAACCACCTCATCATAGTGGTTGCGCAAACGCGGCACATAGCCGGCAGGCGCGGATTCCGAACCGGCTGCCGCACGCGGCGCGGCGGCGGCCTTCTCGGCCTTGGCCTTACCCTTGGCTTCGGCGGCGGGCTTCGCCGCGCCCTTCTTTTCTTCCTTAGCCATCGATCACTTCTCCCGAACGCTTGGCGACGCGCACCTTCTTGCCGTCACCCAGGGTCTTGTAGCCCACGCGGGTCGGCTTGCCGTCCTTGGGATCGCGCAGAGCCAGGTTCGACACATGGATCGGCAGTTCCTTGGAGACAATGCCGCCTTCCTGGGCCGCAGTCTGCTTCTGGTGGCGCTTGGCCACATTCACGCCGCGCACCACGGCGCGGTTCTCGGACGGGATGGTGCGAATGACTTCGCCCTGCTTGCCCTTGTCCTTGCCGGTAATGACGACGACCTTGTCGCCCTTCCGGATCTTAAGCTTCGCCGACATCAAAGCACCTCCGGTGCAAGCGAAATGATCTTCATCTGGTTCTTGGCGCGCAGTTCACGCGGCACGGGCCCGAAGATACGGGTGCCGACCGGTTCGCCCTGCGCATTGATGAGCACGGCGGCGTTGCGGTCAAAGCGGATTACCGAGCCATCCGGACGGCGGATGTCCTTGGCGGTACGCACCACGATGGCCTTCATCACCGAGCCCTTCTTGACGCGGCCGCGCGGAATGGCATCCTTCACCGACACCACGATGATGTCGCCGACTGAGGCATACTTGCGCTTCGAACCGCCCAGCACCTTGATGCACTGAACCCGGCGCGCGCCGGAATTGTCCGCGACATCGAGATTGGTTTCTTGCTGGATCATCTGATCACCCGTTCACTCTCGGGGCTCCGAGGGAGCCCGCTGTTCTCTTTAAGCCTGACCCGCAGCGACCTTCTCGACCAAGGCCCAACGCTTCTGCTTCGACAGCGGACGCGTCTCCTCGATACGGACGATGTCGCCGGCCTTGGCCTCGTTCTTCTCGTCGTGGGCATGGTACTTCTTGGAAAGACGCACGGTCTTCTTCAGCACCGGGTGACGCAGGCGGCGCTCAACGAGCACCACGATGGTCTTGTCGTTCTTGTCGCTCACCACGACGCCCTGCAGGATGCGCTTCGGCATTGTCTTCTCTCCTACTTCGCGGCGGCCGGCTGCGACTGCACCGTTTTCAGCCGGGCGATGTCGCGGCGGATCTGGCGGATGCGCGCGGTGTTCTCTACTTGCCCCGTCGCCCGCTGGAAGCGCAGATTGAACTGCTCCTTCTTGAGCTTGAGGATTTCGTCCTTGACCTGGTCGGCGGTCATGACGCGGATGTCCTTGGCTTTCATACTGGTCACCCTCTTATTCGCCGAGGCGCGCCACGAAGCGCGTCTTGATCGGAAGCTTGGCGGCGGCGAGGCCGAGCGACTCTTCCGCCACTTCGCGCGGAACGCCGTCGATCTCGAACAGCACGCGGCCGGGCTTGACGCGGGCGGCCCAGTATTCGATCGAGCCCTTG
>JBIIGF010000415.1:0-2977 GCA_044236665.1 Aestuariivirga sp.
GGTTGACGCCCACCGAGCGCACATAGACGGTGCCCGTCTTGCCGTTGGAATTCTCCTTGAGGCCGATTACCTCCGACACGGTCGAGAGCGTGTCGCCGGGATAGACGGGTTTCAGGAAGCGGCAGTCAGCATAGCCTAGATTGGCGACGGCATTGAGTGAGATGTCAGGCACCGTCTTGCCGAATACGATGTGGAAGGTGAGGAGATCATCGGCCGGTGCCGCCGGGTAGCCAATGGCCTTCGCAAAGGCATCGGAGGACTGGACGGCGAAGCGTGATCCGTAAAGCGCGGTATAGAGCGGCGGGTCGCCCGCCGTCACGGTGCGCGGCGTGGCGTGGCGGATCATCTGACCGAGGCGGAAGTCCTCGAAGAAGTTGCCGGGGTTTGTCTTGGTCGTCACGAGATCGCCTCCGCAATGGCTGCCACGCGTTCCGCCATGGCGAGGTGAAGCCGCTCCACCATCTTGCCGTCGATGGTGATGACGCCCTTCGCCGCATTCTCCGGCAGGCTGAAGGCCGCGATGATCCGGCGTGCCCAGGCGGTTTCCTCCGCTGACGGCGAGAACATCTCATTGCACACCGCGATCTGGCCGGGGTGGATCAGTGTCTTGCCGTCCATGCCCAGCGTGCGGCCCTGCTCGCATTCGGCGCGGAAGCC
Source organism: Aestuariivirga sp. (assembly GCA_044236665.1). Lineage (GTDB taxonomy): Bacteria > Pseudomonadota > Alphaproteobacteria > Rhizobiales > Aestuariivirgaceae > Aestuariivirga. The sequence goes on from JBIIGF010000415.1 coordinate 658, forward strand.
CGTTTCGTCCTTGAAATCATTGTAGACGCCGTCGATCACGTCGAGGCCATAGGCGCGCGCCGCCAACAGCGTCATCGACAGCCAGGGAAGAATGGCGAATCGCCCGCCGGTTGCGAGTGCCCGGGATTCCTTCAGGAGGTCATTGGTCCCGAGCACCAGGCACGAGAGCCTTGCCACCTGATGCACCGAGGCGATTTCGCGCACGTTGAAGATGGCCATCGGCGTTTCCATCATCGCCCACATGCGTGTCTTTTCGGCCCCGCCCATGCCGGCATGGATGCGCGACACATTCACGATGTCGCCGGGCCTTGCGACCTTCGGCACCAGAATGGCGTCCGGGTTTGCCTCCGCCGCCATTTTCAGGTCCTCAACACCCCAGGGCGTGTCGAGACCGTTGATGCGGATGACGAGTTCGCGCCGGCCATAGCCCCCCGCCTTCACGGCGGCCGCCAGCTTGGCGCGGGCCTCTGCCTTGGCATCGGGGGCAACCGAATCCTCAAGGTCGAGGATCAGGCAATCGGCATCAAGCGTCTTGGCCTTCTCAAGCGCCCGCTCATTGGCTCCGGGCATGTAGAGAACGCTGCGTCTGGCTCGCAAGGTCATGGAATATCCGTAGGTTATTGCAGTGCAACGCTAGCCGCCGCAATGCATGAATGGAAGCCCACTTTTGGATGATCCGCATGACATGCGCCCTTGTGGCGGCGCGGCGCTTTGGGCAATGTCGCGCGCCATGAGACGTTTTGACATCGTGATCGTGGGCAGCGGCATCGTCGGCAGCGCCGCGGCCCATTACCTGCGCAAGCACGGCTTTACCGGCTCCGTTGCCCTTGTCGAAAAGGATACGAGCTACCGGAAAGGCTGCACGGCGCTGTCGGTCGGCGGCATTCGCCAGCAGTTCTCGACACCCGAAAACATCGCGCTGTCCAAATTCGGCCTTGCCGTGGTGCGGAACCTCAAGGAGGAGTTCGGGCCGGACGCCGACATCGGCTTCAAGGAACAAGGCTACCTCATTCTCGCCAGCGACAGCGGGCTTCCCATCCTTGAGGAAAATCACGCCATCCAGATCGCGCATGGGGCGGACAACGTGCTGCTGCGCGGTGCCGGGGAGCTGTCGGCCCGTTTTCCGTGGCTCATGGCGGATGGCCTTGCGGCGGGCTGCTTCGGCCTGTCGGGCGAGGGTTGGGTGGACCCCTATGGTTTCGCCGCGCTGTTCCGCAAGTCAGCCATCGCGCAGGGCGTGACCTTCATCACTGATGAGGTGAGCGCCATTCAGCGTGATGGCAGCCTTGTTGCTGGCATCACCCTGGCCGGTGGTGAGGCCATCGCCTGCGGATGGCTGGTCAATGCTGCAGGCTATAGCGCAGGCATGCTCTCGTCCATGGCAGGTATCGACCTCCCCGTCGGGCCGCGCCAGCGCTATGTCTATGTGCTTGATTGCCCGCAGGCCACGGAGGCGTTGCGCAAGGCGCCGCTCACCGTCATTCCCGGCGGGGCCTATTTCCGCCCCGAGGGCCGCAACTTCCTGGCAGGCCTGTCGCCTGAGGAGCATGAGGAGCCGCAGGCGCTTGACTGGGAGGTGGATCACGCCTGGTTCGAGGAGCGCATCTGGCCCGCGCTTGCCGAGCGCATTCCGCTGTTCGAGGCCATCAAGGTGGTCGGCGCGTGGGCTGGCCATTACGACTACAATGCCTTCGACCAGAACGCCGTGATCGGGCCCCATCCGGAGATCAGGAATTTCCTCTTCGCCAATGGCTTCTCAGGCCATGGGCTGCAGCAAGGCCCGGCGGCTGGCAACGCGATTGCCGAACTCGTGGTCCACGGCGGCTTCCGCGCCATCGACCTCTCGCGCTTCAGCTTCGGGCGCATCGGCCAGAACAGGCCGCTGTTCGAGAAGAACGTCATCTGATGCGGGTGCTGAGCATCTCGAGCCAGGTGGTGTGGGGGCCGGTTGGCAACACGGCGGCGGTGCCCGCCTTGCAGGCCCGCGGCCATGAGGTGCTTGCCCTTCCCACGATCACGCTCTCCAACCACCCCGGCCACGGTTCGCCCAGGGGCTTCCGCACCGCCCCGGAAGACATGGCGCAGATGCTGGCCACGCTCGAAGCGCTGGGCGCACTGAACAATCTCGATGGCGTGCTGACGGGTTACTTTGCAGCACCCGAACAGGTGGAGGAGGTAGCGAGGCTTATTGCCCGCCTCCGGCCTTCCCATGTGCTGGTCGATCCGGTGATGGGCGATCACGGCCGGCTCTATGTACCGGAAGCGGTCGCAGAGGCGATCCGCCGCCATTTGCTGCCGCTTGCCGACTGCATCACGCCCA
>JBIIGF010000414.1:0-2977 GCA_044236665.1 Aestuariivirga sp.
CGGACGGTGCGCGCCGCCTCGCAGGCGGTGACTACAATATCCAGATCCCGGTGAAGGGCCGCGATGAGGTTGCGCTGGTGAGCACAGCCTTCAACAGCATGGCGCGAGAGATCAGCGACCATACCGCGACGCTGGAAGACCGGGTCGCGGCGCGCACCCTGGAACTCGCCTCCGCCAATGACGAGATCCAGCAGCTTTACGCCAAACTGAAGGACGAGAACCTGCGCATGGGCGCGGAACTCGACATCGCACGCCGGCTGCAGATGATGGTGATGCCGGCCGCCAGCGAACTGGACGGCATTCCCGACCTCGACATCGCAAGTTATGTCGAACCCGCCGATGAGGTTGGCGGCGATTATTTCGACGTGCTCTACATGCCGGGCCGCGCCAAGATCGGCATTGGCGACGTGACCGGCCACGGCATCGAGAGCGGCGTTCTCATGCTCATGGTGCAGTCGGTGGCGCTGGCGCTCTATGAGCGCGGCGTCGACGATCCGCGCACCTTCCTCGACGTGCTGAACCGGGCCATCTACAAGAATGCCGAGCGCACCAAGTCAGGCAAGCACCTCTCCCTGTCCTTCCTCGATTATGCGGCCCACGAGGTAACCCTCGCCGGCCAGCACGAGGAAACCATCATCGTCCGCAAGGACGGCAGTGTTGAACGTATCGACACGATGGACCTCGGCTTCCCCATCGGCCTCGAGGAGAATATCTCGGAATTCGTTGCAGCAACGACGCGGCCCTTCGCACCGGGCGACATGATCGTGCTGTTCACCGACGGCATCACCGAGGCCGAGAGCGAGGACAACCAGCTCTACGGCATCGAAAAGCTCATCGACATGGCCGTCAAGGTTCACGGGGCAAGCGCGGCAGAAGCTGTGGCCGCGATCATTGCCGATGTCCGGGCGCATATTGGAACGCAAAAGGTTCATGACGACATCACGCTCGTCGTTCTGAAACACAGGTGAAGCATGGCGATCAGTTTCGGCGATATGGAAAGCAACAACGGCCCCGGCGCCTTCTCCATGGGGATCGTACTGAACGAAGGCCCGCTCGGCGTGACTTGGCAGCACGCCAGCGCCACCTGTGAATTCATGGGTGATATCTTCGCCATGCGCCACGCCAAGGCTGGCAAGGACTACACCGAGGCGCGCCACTCCATCGTCTATCTCGTGAACGAACTGCTGGAGAACGCCATCAAGTTCCGCTCTCCCGGCGACATCGAAGTGCGCGGTTCGCTCGAGGACGGGAACTTCGAAGTGACGGTGACCAACCGCACCGCCCAGGAGACGGCCGGAAGGTTCCAGGGCCTGCTGGCGGAACTGACGTCCCGCGACCCCGGCGAACTTCTGATCGAGCGCATTGAGGCCAATGCCGCGGATGAGAATTCGTCAGCCTCGGGCCTCGGCATCCTGACCCTCATGAATGACTACGGCGCGCGTCTCGGCTGGCACTTCAGCGAAGCCCCAACGGGCGGAACAATCGTGCTGATGACGCGCGCGTCCCTCACTCTCAACTGAACACCAGAGGTCGACCCACAATGGAAATCAAAACCGGCGAATACAGTGTCTGGACGGAAGGCTCCACCATCCACTACGAGGGCACGCTTCGCCTGTCGGGAACGGACGCCTATCAGCCCATTCTCGATGCAATGCAGGGTGTACTGGCCCAGAAGCCGCAAACCGTGGTGCTGGATCTCACCCAGCTCGAATTCCTCAACAGCTCGGGCATCAATCTTCTGGCGAAGTTCACCATCGAACTGCGCAAGCACCCGGACACTGGCCTGAAGGTTCTGGGCTCGACGAAAATTCCGTGGCAGGGGAAGTCACTTCCCAACCTGCAGAAACTGCACAAGGGCGTGGAACTGGTCATCGCCTGAGCCGCGCCGGACCGGCCATCAATCCGGGATACAAAACGAAGGGCGGCACCCGCGGGCGCCGCCCTTTTTCATCATCCATCGGTGTTCGTCAGGCCGCCCTGACGCCCGGCACGGTATAATCCACGGCATTCTGCATGATGCGGTTCAGGTGCCGGAGGTGGTAATTCAGCTCATCAAGCCCATCGAGGCTGATCTGGCCGGAATTGTCGTCGTCATGATTGTGATAGCAGGCCGCCAGCACGGTTGAGAGCGACGTCTCGGCCAGTTCGACCGCCTTCTGCCAAGGCTGCGGATTGGCCTCGATCGCCTGAAGGAACCCTTCGGCCCAGTCGGCGGCATAGAGCTGCCCGTCCTGCATGCGGGGCAAGGTGGCAGCGGTCAGGATGCGGTAGGAGGAGAGCGACCAGCGGACATGCGCCTCGTAATTCAGGAGATCACCGAGGACATTCCACTCCTCCTGATCGGAGGCGAATTGCGGGACATCACCGGACCAGATCCATGACATCCAGTCGGCGTCCGGCAATCCACCGGCCATTGCCAATCCGGTCATGAAGCCGTGGATGTCCGCCGGCTCCATCGTCCACCGCGGCGCCCGGCCGGATGCAACATAGGCCTTGAACCAAGCAAGCTGGCTGGAAGTCTGATAAGTCATCTGGCCCACCGTTCGATGTTTGATGATCAAACGATTGCGCGATATGGTTAATTTTCTCTTATTCAGATGGCGGTCCGCCCAGGGCCGTGGCCGCCGCTAGATCCAGCCAGGGTGAGGGCATGAGAAGACAACTGCTTGGTGCTTTTTTCGCGCTTATTTGGGCGGTTCCGGCACTGGCCGGGAATGCCGCGCTGCCGCTGTCCCCGGTACCCTATGCATTGAACCTGCCGGAGGCGATCACCGGCCGCCTGTCAACCAGCGAATCAACCGGCCCCTTCGCCGAGGAGGTGAAGCAGGCCGGGGCCACGGCCTCGGTGCTTGTCTACTACCAGCCCGAAAACGGCGGCAAGACGATCCTGCTCGCGGCCTATTATTTCCCGGCCGACAGGTTCGACGCGGCGCAGAATCCGGATGAACCGCCACGGTTCGGCCAGGAGGTCATCCGC
>JBIIGF010000417.1:0-2970 GCA_044236665.1 Aestuariivirga sp.
CATCATGATCTGCTTGTTGCCAAGCAAGCGCCCCAACCGCTCGCCCTCGGCGTCGGTATTGGCCATGCCGCCATATTCCATGTCGAAGGCGACGCGGTTGAAGAAACGGGCGGTATTCTGGTCGATCGGCGGTATTTCCGGGTTGGCGAGTGAAGCGACCGCCGTGGCATAGGGCGGGTGGAGGTGGATGACGCAGCGCGCCTGTGGCACCACGGCATGCATCCGGCCATGGATCGACCATGCGGTGAGGTCTGGTGCGTCGGGCCGGTTCATGGTGTCCGTGTCATTCGAATCGAGCAGCAGGAGCTCCGAGGCCTTGATGCGCGAGAAGTGCTTCCAGCGCGGGTTCATCAGGAATTTCCGGCCATCGGGCGACACCGCGAGGCTGAAGTGATTGGCGACCGCCTCATGCCAGTCATGGCGCGCCGAGAGCCTGAAAGCCGCCGCAAGGTCGACACGCATTTGCCATTCATCGGTTTCAAGACTGCGCCCCGTCTTGAGCGCTGCGAGGTTACCCATCATAATCTCCTGTGGCTTCGGCCGTGACGATAACCCTTCCGGCATAATCCGGCAATCTGGCTCAACGGAAGGGATGGAGTGAAGGTCAGGGGGAGAGCAAAACATGCGGGCTCAGCGCGGCGTTGCCGCAAAGTCAGTCATTCCGGCGGATCCATTGCGGTGCAACCCGGCATGATCATGCAACGCTGGTTGTTCCTCCCCCTCGCTCTCGCACTGGCTGCCACGCCGGCCGCGGCGCAATCGCTCCGCGACCTGCCCTTCGACAAGAAACTTACCCTGGCCAAGGTCGGTGATGTTGACGCCCAGTATGAGGTGGGCCTCGCCTATGAAACCGGTGCCGGTGCCAGCCGGGATGAGGTGGAGGCGGCGAAGTGGTTCCGTCAGGCGGCGCTTCAGGGAAGTGTGGAAGCGCAGTTTCACCTCGCCCGCCTTGTGGCGCGGGGTGCCCCGGGCCTCAAGCAGGATCTGCCGACGGCCGCCAAGCTCTATCAGGACGCTGCCTCCAAGGGCTATGCTCCGGCCATGAATGCGCTGGGCCAGGCCTATCAGAAGGGAAAGGGCGTTGACGTCGATCTGGCACAGGCAGCCGAGTGGTACGCGAAGGCCGCCGACCAGAAACTGCCTGATGCGGAGAATAACCTCGGCATGCTCTATCTCGAAGGCAAAGGTGTCTCGCGCGATCTCGGCAAGGCCTTCGGACTGTTTGAAAGAGCGGCCGCCCAGAATGATCCGTGGGGCCTCAACAATCTCGGCGGCATGTATGAAATGGGCTGGGGCACGACGGCCGACAGGACCAAGGCACTGGAACTCTACCGGCAGGCGCTCGCCGTGGGCAATGGCAAGGCGCAGCAGAACATCGACAGGCTGCAGGAGCAAATCGCATCCGGCGCCGCGGCATCTCCGTAAGCTTTCATTCACCACGTTTCGCAACGCAGCGTTTACAGCTGACTGTGCACAGTCCCCCGATTGAGGGTGCGCCGCAGCAGTGCTCGTTGCACGCCCCTTGTTGCGTGGTGGGGATTTCATGTGGGCGTTCGCGCGGAACGGTTTGGTTATCTTGGCCATAGGCCTTGCTGTTGCAGGCTGTTCGTCCCCTCAGAAGCAGAAAACAACGAAGCTTGATCCCTTTGCTGGCACCGGCAGCCCGCATTACCCTGGCAAGGGCCCGGTTCCGTGGGGCGGCGGGCGCCATCACGTCGGCAAGCCCTATCAGGTGGCCGGCATGTGGTTCACGCCGAAGGAGCAGCCCAACTACGACAAGACGGGCGTTTCCTCCTGGTATGGCGAGGACTTCAACCGCCGCAAGACGTCGAACGGCGAGTATTTCGACATGAACCGCCTGACTGCAGCACATGCGACGCTGCCGCTGCCGAGTTACATCAAGGTCACCAATGTGCAGAATGGCCGGGAGGTGGTGCTCCGCCTCAATGACCGGGGCCCCTTCGTCGGTACACGCATCCTCGATGTCTCGAAGGCCGCCGCCGATGAACTCGGCTTCAAGAACCAGGGCAAGGCCACTGTGCGCGTTCAGTACATCGGGCCAGCACCGCTCAACGACAAGGGCGGCCGGCATCTCATGGCCATGAACAATGAGATGGAACGGGGCACGCCGTTGCGCAAGATGATCGCCCGGGCCGACAGGAATCTTGGCAAGGGTTATGGAAACACGGTTGCCGTGGCGGAGGCCAAGCCGAGCCGGAAGCTTCCGCCGCCGCCACCGCCAGCCGCGACCGTCGCGTATGCAGAGCCTGAGCCGCCTGCCGTTGCGGGCCAGACGGAAGGCCTGGCCCAACCAACTTATTTCGTACAACTCGGTTCCTTCTCCGACAGCGGCAATGCGGCGCGCGCGCGGGAGCAGTTCGCCTCCGCCTGGCCGGTGCAGTTTATCGAAATCTCCGGTGCCAACGGCCCGGTTTATCGGGTCCGGCTCGGCCCCATCTCCAATGGCGCCGACGCCGAGACGGCGCTCTCTGATGCTCATTCTGCTGGCTTCAGCGATGCCCGGCTTGTCAGAAGCCAGGCTGTTCAGGCATCTCTTCAGTAGCGTGCAGATTCCCCTTCAGGTTTGATTTCGCCGGCAAAGGCCATTAGCTTGCCGGCATGATGCCGCTTCTGTTCTTGCGCCGCGTTTGCTTCTCCGCCGTGGTGATGTTGCTGGTGCTCCTGCCAATTTGGCAGGCTGGACCTGCTGAGGCGCAGGAGGGTGCCTATGAATCCAAAGCTGACTTTGCCATCCTGATCGACGCGCGCACCGGCCGCGTGCTCTACGAAAAGAACGCCGATACGCTGGTTCCGCCGGCCAGCATGAGCAAGCTGATGACCATGATCATGGTGTTCGAGGCGCTTGCGGCCGGCAAGCTGACGCTGGATCAGGAACTGGCCGTGAGCGCTGATGCGTGGCGGCGTGGCGGTGCGCCTTCCGGCGGCTCCACCATGTATGCCGAGGTGAAT
>JBIIGF010000418.1:0-2949 GCA_044236665.1 Aestuariivirga sp.
CGGACGAAGTTCTTGATCCAGTTCATGGGGCTTAGCTCCGGACGCCCTGCGCGATCTCGGCGACGAGCGCGTGCACGGCCTTGGCGGTTTTCGCAGTGGGCTTGCCCTGCTTGTTGAGGCTCTTCTCTACCGCACTGACGAGGGCGGACCCCACCACAACGCCATCGGCATCCCTGGCGATGGCGCGCGCCTGTTCGGCGGTCTTGACGCCGAAGCCCACGCAGATCGGAAGCGTTGTATGCTTGCGCAGGCGGTTGACATTGGCCTTCACGCTTTTCAGGTCCGGCGCCTTGGTGCCGGTGATGCCGAGCACGGACACGTAATAGACAAAGCCCGAGGTGTGACGGAACACGGCGGGTGCGCGCTTGTCATCCGTCGTCGGCGTGGTGAGGCGGATGAAGTTCATGCCCGCGTCCATGGCGGGGATGCAGAACTCCGTGTCCTCTTCGGGGGGCAGGTCGACGATGATGAAGCCATCGGCGCCCGCCGCCTTCGAATCCTTCAGGAACTTCTCCACGCCATAGACATAGATCGGATTATAGTAACCCATCAGCACGATGGGCGTATCCTTGTCGCCCTTGCGGAAGTCCTTCACCAGCTTCAGCGTCTTCTTCATGGTCTGGCCCGCGGCCAGCGCACGAAGGCCTGCAGCCTGAATGGCCGGCCCATCGGCCATCGGATCGGTGAAGGGCATGCCCACCTCGATCACATCCGCGCCGGCCTTCGGAAGCCCTGCAAGGATCTTGAGCGAAGTGTCGTAGTCAGGATCGCCCGCCGTCACGAAGGTGACGAGCGCGGCGCGGCCTTCCTGTTTCAGCGCATCGAAGCGGCGGTCTATGCGGGTGCTCACAGCTTCACTCCCAGAATATCGGCCACCGTGAAGATGTCCTTGTCGCCACGGCCGCAGAGATTGACCACCATCAGATGGTCCTTCGGCTTCTTGGGCGCGATCTTCATCACATGCGCCAGTGCGTGGCTCGGCTCCAGCGCGGGGATGATGCCTTCGAGCTTGCAGCAAAGCTGGAAGGCATCGAGCGCCTCCTTGTCGGTGGCAGCGACATAGTTGACGCGGCCCATGTCATGGAGCCAGGCATGTTCCGGCCCGATGCCGGGATAATCGAGCCCCGCCGAAATGGAATGGCCCTCGATGATCTGGCCATCATCATCCATCAGGAGATAGGTGCGGTTGCCGTGCAGCACGCCCGGCTTGCCGCCGGTGATCGAGGCCGCATGCTGCGTCTTGGTCCTCAGGCCGTGGCCACCGGCTTCGACGCCGTAGATTTCCACTTGCCTGTCATCAAGGAAGGGGTGGAACAGGCCCATGGCATTGGAGCCGCCACCGATCGCGGCGACGAGCGAGTCCGGCAGGCGGCCTTCGCGCTTCAGCATCTGCTCCTTGGCTTCACGCCCGATGACCGACTGGAAGTCGCGCACCATTTCCGGATAGGGGTGAGGCCCTGCGACGGTGCCGATGCAGTAGAACGTGTCCTCGACATTGGCCACCCAGTCGCGCAGCGCCTCGTTGAGCGCGTCCTTCAAGGTGCGCGAGCCGGACTTGGCGGGAACGACTTCGGCCCCCAGCAGCTTCATGCGGAACACATTGGGCTTCTGCCGCTCGATATCGACCTCGCCCATGTAGACGATGCACTTGAGGCCGAAGCGCGCGCAGGCGGTTGCGGTGGCCACGCCATGCTGGCCGGCACCCGTCTCGGCGATGATGCGCTTCTTGCCCATGCGGCGGGCGAGCAGGATCTGGCCCATCACATTGTTGATCTTGTGGGCGCCGGTGTGATTGAGCTCATCGCGCTTGAAATAGATCTTGGCGCCGCCCAGGTGCTCCGTCAGGCGCTCGGCGAAATACAGCGGGCTTGGCCGGCCGACATAGTGTTCCAGAAAATCATCCAGTTCCGCCTGGAAGGAACGGTCGGCCTTCGCGTCCTTGTAGGCCTGTTCCAGTTCCAGGATCAGCGGCATCAGCGTCTCGGCGACGAAGCGGCCGCCGTAAATGCCGAACAGGCCGTTCTCGTCAGGCCCGGTGCGGAAGGAATTGGGAGTGGTGACGTTCATGTGGTTCCGGTGCTTTCTGTTTTCGCTTCGCTGAACGGTGATACGCCCGGCGGCGGCCCTTGGCTCATGGTTCTAGCGGGGCCGCTTGGCGGCCTCAATGAATTTCCGGATCAGGCCCGCATCCTTGACACCGGGGGAGGTTTCGACCCCGGAGGAGACATCCACCATGGGCGCGCCGGTGACGCGGATCGCGTCGGCGACATTGTCCGGCGTCAAGCCGCCCGCCAGCATGAAGGCCGGGCGGCGATCGCCCTCCAGCAGGGCCCAGTCGAAGGCGTGGCCGTTGCCACCGGGCAGCGCGCTGCCAAGCGTCTCGGGCGCCTTGGAATCATAGAGGATCAGGCTCGCCACGCTGGAAAAGGCCGCGGCGGCGGCAATGTCGCCCGCATCCTTCACCCGGATGGCCTTGATGACGGGCTTTCCCGTCAGGCGCTCGATCTCCGCCACGCGCTGTGGCGTCTCGCCGCCATGGGCCTGGATGAAATCGGGCTGGACCTCCCGGGCAATGTCACTGAGCAACTGGTCATCGGCATCGACCACGAGTGCCACCACCTTGGCGCGCCCCCGCGCCAGGGCGGAAAGGCCGGCGGCCTGTTCCAGCGTTACGTTGCGTGGGCTTTTCGGAAAGAACACGAGGCCGATCAGGTCGGCGCCTGCCGCAACGGCCGCCTCCGCCGTCTCGCGCGTCGACAGCCCGCAGATCTTGACCTCAACGGTCATCGAGGCCTGCCAGAATATCGGCGGCCGCCCGGGCCGGGTCGGCAGCCCCGGTAATGGCACGGCCGATGACCAGGATATCCGCCCCGGCCTTCATGGTGGCTTCGGGCGTCGCCACGCGCTTCTGGTCCTGAACGGCGGCATCCGCCGGGCGGATGCCGGGAA
>JBIIGF010000524.1:0-2948 GCA_044236665.1 Aestuariivirga sp.
TCCAGGCCATCTTCGGGCGCCGCCGCGCGGTGATCGGCGTGGTCCACCTGCCGCCGCTGCCCGGCGCACCGGGCGACGAAGGCCGGCCGATGGCAGAGACGCTGGAGGCCGCGCTGGCGGATGCCCGGCACTACGCCGCGGGCGGCGTGGACGGGCTGATCGTGGAGAATCACGGCGACATCCCCTTCGCGAAGCCGGAGGATCTCGGGCCCGAAACCGCGGCGGCCATGGCCGTGATTGCCGATGCGGTGCGGCGAGAGACGCGGCTGCCCATCGGCATCAATGTGCTGGCCAATGCGCCGGTGCAGGCGCTGGCGGTTGCGAAGGCCTCAGGCGCGCTGTTCATCCGCGTCAACCAGTTCGCGAACGCCTATGTCGCCAATGAAGGCTTCATGGAAGGCCGCGCGGGTGAGACGATGCGCTACCGCGCCCGCATACATGCGCGCGGGGTACGTATCTTCGCCGATGTGCATGTGAAGCATGGGGCGCATGCCATCACCGCCGACCGCAGCCTGGCGGAGCTGGCGAGAGATATTGAATTCTTCGATGCCGATGTCGCGATCGCCACCGGCCAGCGCACCGGCGATTCCGCCAGTATGGACGAATTGCGCGCCATCGCCGGCGGCACGTCGCTGCCCGTCGCCGTCGGTTCCGGCGTCAATCCCGACAATGTCGGTGACATCCTTGGCGTGGCCGATGCTGTGATCGTCGCCAGCTGGCTGAAGCGCGACGGCGTATGGTGGAACCCAGTGGATCCCGACAGGCTTGCCGTCTTCATGGATGCCGCGAACCGGGCGCGATGACGCCGCGCCTGCTCGTGCTGGGGAATGCAGGCTGGGACCTGCCGCTGCGCCTGCCCGCCCTGCCGCGTGAGGGCGAGACGCTGCTGGGCGACCGGCTGGCGGACAGCCCGGGCGGCAAGGGCCTGAACCAGGCCGTCATCGCCGCCCGCGCCGGCGCCGAGGTGCTGTTCGTCGCACCCCTCGGTCAGGACCGGGAGGGGGAAGCGCTGCACGCCGCGCTGGCGGCCGAGAAGCTGACCTTCATGCCCCTGCCTTCGGCCTGTCGTACCGACCTGTCCGTGCTCTGCGTGGCGCCGGATGGGCGGAACCTGATCCTCAGCACCAACGCATGCGCCGATGGATTGAGCGTGGCGGAGGCCGAAGCAGCGGCCGCCCGCCTGCGCGCGGGCGATATGCTGCTGATGCAGTGCGGGCTTGGACAACAACCGACCTACGCCGCGGTGCAGCTTTCTGCCGCGCGCGGCGCGCGGGTGGTGCTGAACGCGGCGCCCTTGCGGTGGGACATCCTGCCCATCCTGCCGCTGGTCGAGGTTCTGATCCTGAACGAGGTGGAGGCCGAGGCGGCCGCTGGCTGCACCGGCGCACCCGCCGCCATTCGCCTGCGCGATGCGGGCGCACGACGCGTGATCGTGACGCTGGGTGGCCAGGGGGTCCTGTGCGCTGATGCCGCTGGCCTGCAACGCCAGCCTGCGCCCGCTGCCGTGGTGCGCGACACGACCGGCGCGGGCGACGTGTTCTGCGGCACCTTCGCCGCCGCCCTGCTGGCAGGCCATGCCGATCCCGTGGCGGCGGCGCAGCGCGCAGCGGCATGGTCTGTGCAACGCGAAGGCTGTTTCGCCGCCTTCCCGCCGGCCACGCTGCTCGCCGAGGTGCTGGCCGCATGAGGTCCCGCGTCACGGCCGCCGAGGTCGCGCAGGCCGCCGGGGTCTCCCGTTCCGCAGTCTCGCGCGTCTTCACGCCCGGCGCCTCGGTTGCGCCTGCGACGCGCCAGCGTGTCGAGGCGACCGCGGCGCGGCTGGGTTACCGGCCCAACGCCCTGGCCCGGACGCTCATCACGCGCCGGTCGCGCATCGTAGGCGTGGTGATGGCGGCGATCGACAATCCCTTCCACGCGCAGCTGCTGCAATGCCTGGATGCGGCGCTGCAGAAGCGCGGGCTTGCGATCCTGCTGCGAAGCGCGGAGCGACCGGAACTGACGGACGAACTCATCCTGCACCTGCTGTCCTACCAGGTGGATGGAGTCATCGTCGCCTCCGGGCTTGTTTCCTCATCGGCGGCAAAGGCGTGCGTGGCGGCCAGCACGCCTGTGGTGATGCTGGACCGGCTCATGCGTGCCTCGCGCGCCTCGGCCGTGGGCAGCGACAACCGCGCAGCCGCCAGGATGGCCGCCGAGCATCTTGTCGCCATCGGTCGCAGGCGGATCGCCTTCATGTCCGGCACACCCGGCGTCTCGACCAGCGATGACCGGGCGCGGGGTTTTCTTGAAGGGCTCGCCAGCGCCGGGTTGCAGCCCGTTGCGGTGGCGTCGGGTGGTTATGAGTATGCCGGCGGACAACGCGCCGCGCGCGCATTGCTGGCTCACGCGCCCGACGGCATCTTCTGTGAGAACGATCTGATGGCGATGGCGGTTCTCGACGAGGCGCGGAGTGCCTGGGGCATCCGTGTTCCCGAGGATCTCGCTGTGGTGGGCTTCGACGACATACCGGCTGCCGCCCTTCCGGCCTATGCGCTGACAACTGTCGCCCAGGATGCTCAGAAAATGGCCGAGGTAGCTGCTGCGCTGCTCGAAACGCGCATTGAGCAGCCTGGGCGCAAGGTGACCCGTCGGACCATCCCCTGCAAATTTATCCGGCGGCAGAGCGCCTAAGGCGGTGCCCCCCAATCGGAATGGCCTACGCCACGAAGCACTGGATCAAGGCTGAGTTGGGGGGCTGCTTCACCTTACCGCCGAGAGGGTGGTCCATCTCGTCGTTGAGCGGCCGCTCCGCCAGCGCCTTCCTGCGCTGGTCCAGCATCTCGTCCGGGATCACCGGCGTGTGCGCCTTCTTCCTCGCCATCCCGGCCACCCCTTCCGCTGCCGCCGGACTACATTACCGGCGGACCGCTTCTACGGGGGCTGGTCAATCAAGCGCTGACGGAAACGGC
>JBIIGF010000419.1:0-2944 GCA_044236665.1 Aestuariivirga sp.
GTGATGGCAGGCGTCTTCGCATCCCACATGTTGGTGTCGCAAACGAAGGCGGCGTCGCAGGTGAGTTCCTTCTTGTGGGCCTTGAGGAAGGGCACCAGTGACGGCGAGCCCGACTCTTCCTCACCCTCGATCAGGAAGGTGGCCTTGATCGGCAGCGTGCCCGTCGTGCTGATCCAGGCACGCGCCGCCTCGACGAAGGTCATGAACTGGCCCTTGTCATCCGCCGTGCCACGGCCATAGATCCGCTCTACACCATCCTTGCCCTTCTTGCGGGTCGGTTCGAAGGGCGGCGTCGCCCACAGTTCCAGCGGGTCCGCAGGCTGCACGTCATAGTGGCCGTAGAAAAGAAGATGCGGCGTATTCCTGGTGGCGCCCTTCGGCGTGTAATGCGCGACAACCATGGGTCGGCCCGGCGTCTTGCGGGCTTCGGCCTTGAAGCCCATCGACTTCAGGTCAGCAACGATCGCCTTTGCAGCCCTGTCGCAATCGCCCGCATGGGCAGGGTCAGTCGAGATCGATGGGATGCGCACCAGCGTGAAGAGGCGCTCGAGGCTCTGGTCGAATTCGCGCGTGGCGGCGTCGAGAACGGCGGCAAGATCGGTCATGTCAGTCACTCTGTTGCAAGTTCGGCGATGATGCGGGCCCAGCACCGGATACCATGGCGGAGCGCGTCCACATCGTATTTCTCATTGGGCGAATGCTCCGCGTCGTCATGGCCGAAGCCGATGAGCAGGCTATCCACCTTGAGATGGGTCTTGAAGCTTTCGACAACGGGGATCGAATAGCCCCCGCCGATGATCGCGGCCTCGCGCCCGAACTCGGCCTTGAGTGCGCGCTTCGCCGCCGCAACCCACGGCGTGTTCTCGGCAACCGCGATACCGGTCGAATCGCCGCCACCATCAACGAAGCGGGCTGTGCAGTCCTTCGGCAGCCGGTCCTTCACGAATTGCCGGAAAGCCTTGCGGATCTTCTTCGGGTCCTGACCCTCGACGAGGCGGAAGGTCAGCTTGGCGGTGGCCTCCGCCGGCAGCACCGTCTTGGAACCAGGGCCCCGATAGCCGCCATAGATGCCGTTGATCTCGGCCGTGGGCCTCGCCCACATCTGCTCCAGCACCGAATGGCCCTGCTCGCCCGCGGGCACCGAAAGCCCCACATCCTTCAGGAATTTCTTGGCCGGGAACTTCAGGGCCTCCCACTGCTTCTTCAACTTTGGAGGTACGGGCTTCACCCCGTCATAGAAGCCCGGAATGGCGATGCGGCCCTTCGAATCATGGATCGCCGCGAGGATACGGCTCAAGACCTTGATGGGGTTCTGCGCCGGGCCGCCATAATAGCCGGAATGGAGGTCGATCCGGGGGCCGGTGACGGTCACCTCGTCGCCGATGCAGCCCCTGAGGCGGGTGTTGATGGCAGGCGTCCGCTCATCCCACATGCCGGTGTCGCAGATGAACACCGCATCCACCGGATAGTCCTTTGCATGGGCCTTCAGGAACCGGTCGAGATGGGTGCAGTCGCCCTCCTCGTCGCCCTCGATCATCACGGTCAGCCGAAACGGCAGGCTGCCATGCACCTTCAGCCAGCTGCGGCTGGCTTCGAGGAAGGTCATCAATTGGCCCTTGTCGTCGCTGGCCCCGCGGGCAAAGATCGCATCCTTGCCATTCCTGGCCTTGCGGATCTGGGGCTCGAAGGGCGGGGTCGTCCATAACTCCAGCGGATCGGCGGGCTGAACGTCATAATGGCCATAGAACAGGATATGCGGAACGGCCCCCCGGGCCTTGGGCGGCGCGTAGTCCCCGATCACCAGCGGTTGGCCGGTGGTGTTCCGCAATCCCGCCTTGAAGCCCATGGCCTTGAGCTGGCCCACCAGCCACAGCGCCGCCTGCCGGCAATCGGCATTGCGAGCCGGGTCAGTGCCGACGCTGGGGAACCGCAGGAGTTCGAAAACGCGCGAGACGCTTTGAGGGAATTGTTGATCAATCTCTGTCAGAACGGACGTGCAATGAACCAAAATGCCACCATATGCCCCAAGGGCCTGAATCGTGCCCAGCTTGTCACGGCTCATGGCCTGGCGGCAAGGGGAGGCGCATGAGCCAGGCCGCCTCCCAGTTCCAGCTCGCCCGCGACAGCCTGCAGGCGCATGAGCCGTCAGCCGGCATCAGCCGGCTCCGCCGCCAGCGCTACCAGCAGTTCCTCGCCTTCATGGGCAACATCGACATGGCGCTGCTGTGGCGGCGGCGCTGGTTCATCATCACCATGATCGTGGGCTTTGCACTGATGGCAGCCCCTGCCCCCGCCGGTCTGAGCCATGAGGGCAAGATCGTGCTGATCATGTCGCTGATGGCCACCATGCTGTTCATCACCGAGGCCATTCCACTGCCCACCGTGCCGCTCCTCATCATCGTGGGGCAGGTCGTTCTGCTGCGGGTCGATCCGACCAAGGTGGCGCAAAGCCTGATGACGGATTCCGTGTTGTTCATCATGGGCTCGCTCATGCTCGCGGTGGCGATCGTGCGTCAGCGCCTCGACAAGCGCATCGCCTGGTGGATCGTGCGGATGACGGGCACCAACATCTATTCCATCAGCCTTGGCATCACCACCGTCTGCGGCGTCATCGCGGCCTTCATCGGCGAGCACACCGTGGCGGCCATGATGCTGCCCGTCGGCGTCACGCTCATCACGCTGATCTCGAACGACCCGAAGAAGATCCACAATCTCGCCGCCGTCATCCTGTTCTCGATCTCCTACGGCTGCTCGATCGCCGGCGTGGCCACGCCATCGGGCGGGGCGCGCAACGCCATCATCATCAGCTACTGGAAGGACTTCTTCTACAATCCGCTGGACCCCGAGACCTACCGCTTCCTGATGGATTACGTGACCTGGATCATCTACGCCTTCCCGATGTTCCTGATCCGCCTGCCGATCGTTGCGGCGCTGCTGGTCTTCA
>JBIIGF010000420.1:0-2929 GCA_044236665.1 Aestuariivirga sp.
GATGTGCTGCGGGCCGAGCGCCAGGTGGTGCTGATGACCTTTGGCTTCGTTGCGGGTGTGACATTGCTTCTCTCTCTGCTTCTCGCCTCCACCATCGCGCTGCCGCTGCGCAAGCTGGCGGCGGCGGCCGAACGCGTGCGGCGCGGCATCAACAAGCGAGTCGAAATCCCTGATTTCTCAAGCCGCGGCGATGAGATCGGCGATCTGTCGGGCGCTGTGCGTGACATGACGAATGCGCTCTACAACCGTATCGCGGCGATCGAAGCTTTCGCGGCCGATGTAAGCCATGAGCTGAAGAACCCGCTCACCTCGCTCCGGAGCGCGGTTGAAACACTGGCCTATGCCAAGACGCCGGAACAGCGCGAGCGCCTCGTAGAGATCGTGAACCACGACGTGAAGCGGCTTGACCGGCTGATTACCGACATTTCCGATGCCTCGCGCCTCGATGCGGAACTGGCGCGCGGCGACGCGCAGGCCTTCGACCTTTCCCAGCTTCTTGAATCGATCACCGCCTTTGCCAATGACACGCGCAAGGACGGGCAGGCGGAGGTACAGTTCGAGATGGCCAAGCCGCCGCAAGGCATGGACCGCGCCCGGGCCTATACAGTGATGGGCCACGACTCGCGGCTCGGCCAGGTGGTGCGCAATCTCGTCGACAATGCGCGCTCCTTCACAAGACCCGGCACCCATCTCTCAGTGCGCATCAGGCGCGTGGGGCCCGATGTGGAGTTCCGCGTGGATGATTCCGGCCCTGGCATTCCACCCGACAATCTGGAGCGCGTGTTCGAACGTTTCTACACCGATCGGCCCGAGGGGAGTTTCGGTTCAAACTCCGGGCTGGGCCTGTCCATTTCCAAGCAGATCGTCGAGGCGCACCGTGGCCGGATCTGGGCCGAGAACCGCTACGGCAAGCCTGACCAGGACGGCGAGAAGCCCGTGCTCGGCGCCCGCTTCACCGTCCGCATTCCGGCGGCACAACATGCATGAGCAAGCCCTGATCCACGCAACCTGCCTCGCGATCGGCGGCGAGGGTGTGCTGCTGCTGGGCCAGCCGGGCAGCGGCAAGTCCGACCTCGCGCTGCGGCTGATCGATGGCGCCGGCGCCGGACTATCGGGGCGGCTGCGCAGTGCGCTGCTGGTGGCCGACGACCAGGTGGCAATCCGCAGGTCAGACGCCGGCCTCGTAGCCTCGGCACCGCCCGCGCTTGCGGGCAAGCTGGAAATCCGCGGCCTTGGCATTGCCGAAGTTCCGATCGAGCGTGACGTGCCCCTGCGGCTTGCGGTGCGCCTTACGCCGGCCGCCGATATCGAGCGCCTGCCCGACCTCGCCCGATCGCGGATGGAGATTCTTGGCATCAGCATACCATTGGTGCTGCTCGACCCTGAAAAACCATCCGCCCCCGCCCGGTTGCGGGCTGCACTGGACCAATTCATCGCAGGATGAATGCATGTTGCATCGCAAGCGGGTTAGAGGCATTGTGCGCCTCCCTTGAACGGCGATTGCACGGAGTTGCACCCTCACCATGATCGGACTCGTCCTGGTCACCCATGGCCGCCTGGCGGAGGAGTTCAGGTCCGCGCTTGAGCATGTTGTGGGCCCGCAATCGGCTATCGAAACCGTTGCCATCGGCCCGGACGACCGGATGGAAAGCCGCCGGTCCGACATCGCCGATGCGGTGGCGCGGGTCAACAGCGGATCAGGCGTCATCATCCTCACCGACATGTTCGGCGGTACGCCGTCGAACCTCGCGATCTCGCTTCTCGAGATCGGCAAGGTTGAGGTGGTGGCAGGGCTGAACCTGCCCATGCTGGTGAAGCTGGCCCGCATCCGGAAGGACTGCGGCCTCGAAAAGGCGGCAACCGCCGCGCAGGATGCGGGCCGCAAATACATCAACGTGGCAAGTCAGATCCTGGGAGACTGATCGTGGCAGGCGAGTCAACCCAGATCGCAGGCAAGGCCAGGGAACTGGCAATCATCAATCAGCGTGGTCTGCATGCCCGCGCATCCGCCAAATTCGTCAAATGCGCGGAAAGCTTCAATGCCGACATCACGGTGAGCCGTGATGGCATGTCGGTCCCGGCAACTTCCATCATGGGCCTGATGATGCTGGGCGCAGCGATGGGAACATCGATCTCCGTCGTCGCCTCCGGACCGCAGGCGGAGGACGCGCTGAACGCGCTGGCCCAGTTGGTCGAAAGCAAGTTCGACGAAGAGTAGGCCGGGCTTACAGGGGCGATGCGGCGAACAGCTGATTCTGAATGACAGGCTCTGGAGGCACAGGCACCGGGCCGGTCATGGACCGGCAGTTTTGACCCAGATACTGAAGATAGCGGTCTGAGGCCGGTTGACCCGCCCAATCCATCAGTAGCGGCGCCATGCAATAGAGCGGCAAATGCGTGAATTCGCTTGCGAAGGCGGTGGTGTCCCTGCTGTTGCTGGCAATCAGCACGGGCACCTGATGAAGCCGCGGGTCGGTTTCATTCTTCATGCCGTTCTTCCACTGGTGCAGACGGAGGCCGGGCAGATGATCACCAAACATCACCAGCACATAGGGGCGGCCTCTCTCGTCCAGTTGCTTCTTGAAATCAGCAAGGGCACCCACGGCACTGGAGAGCCTGGTACGATAATCACTGACGCCCTCATGGCCTTCGGGGTCCGCGTCCTGCTTCCTGTAGGGGCCGTGGGTTTCCACCGTGACAATGAAGTGGAAGCGCGGATCATCGCCTGCGGAATTGTCCAGCACTGCGCGATAGAGCCCCTCATCCGTCGGCCAGTCGTTGGACTGGATGGTGAGTGTCATGTCTTCCATGCTGAGGAAGCGGCTGAAGCCGAGCTTCGGATAGATCTGATCCCTGAGCCAGAAGCGTGGGGTGAAGTTGTGATAGGCCGCGGTGACGTAACCTTCTTCTGCCAGCAGGCGTGGCAAGG
>JBIIGF010000421.1:0-2926 GCA_044236665.1 Aestuariivirga sp.
GTGAATGCGGCAAGGCGCAGCTGTGGCGCGGCGTCCGTTGCGACCTGGTAACCGGGAATCTTGAGGCCGTGGTCACCATGGCTGTAATCGCCCCATGTCCAGTCGGCCTCCGCGATAATCTTGCCTGACGCTGCGTCCGAGATCGACGGCAAGCCGATGATGTCGAGATGGAGGAGGTTCCGGTCAAAAGCAGCGCGGAGATTCGTGATCTCGCTGGGCTGCAGTTGATAACTCTGCAGCGTTGTATAGCCCTGTGCGGCGAGCAGAGCCTCGGCCGCTTGGAAGGCTTTCAGCACCTCGTCCTGCGAAGGCTGGCCCACGGCGGCCGCATGGGCCTCGAGGAAGGGTGTGAACAGCAACTCGCCGGTGAGCTTGCCTGTCGCAGGATCCTTCACGATCTGGCCGGGTTGCGGAACTGGCGTCCCGGGCGTGAGACCCAGCCTGGCGATGCCTGCACTGTTAACCTGACCCGTCAGTGTTGAAAGTGTGCTGACCATCACGGGTGTGTCGGGGAAGGCTCCGTCGAGATCGGCAAGGGTCAGCGGGCCATCAGCAAGGAGGGGTGCGTAGTAGCCATAGCCGATGACCCAGCCGTTGAAGGGCAGTGCTGCCTTCATCAGTGTGAGGACATCCGCCTTGCTGCGCGGCGGCTTGCTGGTGAAGTAAGCGAGGTTCACGCCGAAGGTTTGTTGCGCGAAAAGCGTGAAGTGGCCCCAGGAATCGATGAAGCCGGGAAGAAGTGCCTGCCCGTTGAGGTCGATCTGCCTGGCGCTGGGTACGGCATTTCTCGCCGCAGCAAGATCGCCAGCGAAAGCGATTGTGCCGTCCTCGATGGCCACCGCCTCCACATAGGCCGGGGCGTCGCCCTCCATCGTGAGAATGGCGCCATTATGATAAATGATGGGCGTGTGTTGATCTGCTGCCCTATCTTGCGCGTCCTGTGCGAAGGCTGTCTTCATATCCAGTGTTGCCGCAGTTCCAACCGTGACGGCCGTGGCCGCCATGAAAGCGCGTCGATTGATCTTGTCCAGCATTCATAAGTTCCCGTGACTTGCAGGGGGGTAATCCGATGTGCATTGGATGTCCATCCCGTGATGACGTGGCAGGCTTGATTACAAGGGTGAAGAGGCAGTTGTGCCGGTGCCATCCAACCCGACCGGTCGCGTTGATTGAACAAGGTCAGGCTGCTTTCCCTCAATCGTTTATTGTTTCCTCGGCATTATCCGGCAATGCGGCAATTGTTTGAAGAGCGGGCAGGGCCACGCCGCCAGGCTGTTCTCCGGAATTGCCCTGTCCGTCCCATTGCGATAGAATCCAACAACGATGGCAGGTAAGGTCTGCATGATTTTGCTCGGAAGATGGGAGTTTGTGGATGAACATGCGTAAAGTTGCGGCCGCGTTTGCCGCGTGTGCTTTGGTGCTGGCTCCTCTCGACGCAGCCTTCGCGCGCGGTGGTGGCGGTGGTGGCGGTGGTGGTGCTGACAGCGGCGGCAGAGGTGGCGGTGGCGATGGCGGCGGCGCTCGAAATGGCGGGTCCTCGACCCGCGGCGGGTATGGCTTCGATCGCCCGCAGACCGACGCGGATAGGCGTCTGGCAGACGAGGCCCGCAGGGAGTGTAACGGCCCGAAGTATCCGTCAGGTGCAACGCCCCGCATAGACTACGACACTCAAAGCTACTCCTGCTTCGAACCGGGCAGCACGCGGCGCTAATTGCGACCGGTGTGAGACGGTCATGAGCTTCCTACCCGGCTGGGTGTGGCATCATGGCAAGGCGTGCCGATCCGCTTTTGCTCGCCTGCCGTCTCGCGGATAGAAGTTTGGCAAGTCCTGGTCGGACGAAACGTGGTCCGGCGGACACAAAGCCGTTCCCCATTTCGCAGGTCGGCTGCCGCGCACACTCGTTCCTCTGAGTGCTGAATTACCGTAAAGCAATTATTAGTTGTATATACCTCTCTTTATGTAATCAACACTCCGAGGGCCCCCAGCTGGACTGGATGATGCCAAGCCGGCGCGATGCGCAACTAGGCTTGTCTGACGCCTTGACCCAGGCACTGTGGCCCTCCGTTGCTGCCAGGCACCACAGGAAGGATAACATCCCTGGCGAAGCCCTTGGACAACGCCCTGCAAGGCGCCGGCCATCCGACGGACGCATATTGTTATTGCAACTCACAATTCATAAGCTGCGCGCGACCGGCAAGTTACTTGTCGAGTTCTCTTCCGGAAAGTCGCGAAATTCGCAAACATGGTTATTCTCTGTAAATCAGACCCATGAATACAAGTCTAGAGCACTGGGAACGAGCGGATATCAGGCGGCGGTGGGAACCGTATGAACTTGCTGAATGCGAATTCGATGCCCTCAACACACCGTGCAGCACAAGAGTCATCCTGTTCACACAGCCAAGAACAGCAAGCTTCTCGATATGCAGGTACTTCTATGCCGCAGGGTGGGGGGTGCCACTGGAATACTTCAATCCGCGTCTCTTGGCCGTGCTGCCCCAGAGGTTTATGCACCAAGTCCTTGGCAAGGCAGCCACGGTCCAAGAGATATCCAGATATCGAGCTGCCGTCGAAGCAAACAGAAGTCGAAATTCGATATTCACTACCAAGGTGATGTGGAGCCAGTATTCCCGACTTAAAGCTGCTTTCAAGCTGAACCCCGAGCAGTTGGATGCCGCCGCTCATTTATATCTATACCGCAGTGACTTCGCGGCTCAAGTTGTGAGCTTTTGGATGCAGCAAAGAACCGGTGTCTACTCCTTCTCAACAGTCGACAGCGATCCCGTCACGCACGTATTCTCAGAAAATGAAAGCGTGGAAGGTCAATTAGCAAGAGTTGCCGAAAGCCTCATCGCTTCCGAGGTAAGATGGTTAAGGGAGTTCAGAGCTAAAAACTGGAATCCGCTTGTCATTCGTACCGAAACCTTT
>JBIIGF010000422.1:0-2925 GCA_044236665.1 Aestuariivirga sp.
GAGCGTGTTGCATGAAAAGGGCTCGACGCCGACGATCTTCACGCTCGACTGATACCATGCGGCAATACCACCGATCAGGCCGCCGCCGCCAACGGCGACGAGCAGCGTGTCGAGCCCCGGGGCCTGTGCTTCCAATTCGCGCGCCAGCGTGCCCTGACCTTCGAGCGTTGTTTCCGCGTCATAGGCGTGGACGCCTGTTGCGCCGCTGTCGGCAATATGCGCCTCGCACAGCGCAAGCGCCTCGGAATAATTGGCGCCCCGCTGCACGATCTCCGCCCCATAGGAGGCGATGCGCGCCACCTTGGCGGGTGACGAGATTTCGGGAACGAAGATCTTCGCCCTGTGGCCCAGCTGCCGCGCCGCATAGGCCACCGCCGCCCCGTGGTTGCCGCCGGACGCCGTGGCAACACCGCCACCGCCAACCTTCGCCCCGACCAACGTGTTGAATGCGCCGCGTGACTTGAAGCTGCCCGCATGCTGCAGGAGTTCGAGCTTCAGCGTGACGGGCAGCTCCACACCCTCCACCGCCACATCGACCACCGGTGTGCGCCGCACATGCGGCGCGATGCGCTGGGCGGCACGGGTGATGGCATCGCGCGTGATGGTCATTCGGCAGGAGCCAGGTTGATGGGCACTTCGCCCTTGCCGCCGAACACAACATCATAGTGGCGCTTCTGGGCCTGCGCGGCCGTCAGCGCATTGCGCATCAGGATCGACACGGTAACCGGGCCGACGCCACCCGGAACCGGCGTGATCCAGCCTGCGGTTTCGGCACAGGCCTCGTAATCGACGTCGCCCACCGTGATGTTCTTGCCGCCTTCCTCGATCTGGTTGATGCCGATGTCGATGACGGCGGCACCCGGCTTGATCATGTTGGGGGTGATGAAGCGCGGCTTGCCGACCGCCACGAAGATCGCATCCGCGGCGCGCGAATGAACGGCGAGATTGCGCGTCATGTGGTGGCAGACGGTGACGGTCGCACCTTCCGACATGAGCAGGAAGGCGATCGGCTTGCCGACGATTTCCGAGTGCCCGATCACCACGACTTCGAGGCCTTCGAGCCTGAGGCCGGTGCGCTTCAGGAGCTCGACCGAGGCCGCGGCGGTGCAGGGCGCGATGGAGGTGTCACGGTAGACGATGTTGCCGATGGAGGCAGGGTGCATGCCTTCCACATCCTTCAGCGGGTGGATGGCGGTCTGCAATTCGCGGATGTCGAGATGCGCTGGTACCGGGCGCTGGATGATGACACCGGTCACGCGCGGATCGGTGTTCAAAGCCTGCAGCAGGCCCAGCATCTCGACGCGCGAGACGGTGGAGGGGAGGTTGCGCTCCTCGAACATGATGCCGGCGCGCTCTGCGCCGCGCGCCTGGTTGCGCACATAGAGGCTCACTGCCGGAACATCGCCAATGGTGATGGACACGAGCTTCACCGGCCAGCCCTTGGATGCAAGGTCCTCAACCCCGCTGTAGACCTCGCGGGTGATTTCCTCGGCGACGGGCTTGCCCAGCAGGGCGTTATGGCGGATGGCGGTCTGGGCAGTCATGCGGCGGCACTTTCCTTCACGTTTCGCGGCCTCTTTCTCACGCGTTGATCGCCATGCGCAAGCCCCTTCCGTCAAGCGGCGGATCGGCCGGAAAGCGGCGGGATGTTCCGGCCGCTATGCGCCGCGCACTCCAGGCGCAGGCACAGGCATCAAGAAGATCATCCGCCCCCACATCCGCTACCCGGTAGGCGGCCGGCGGCAGTTCTCCCAGCGGAAATCCGGCGGCCTGCAAAAGGCCTTTCCGCAACGCCAGCCCGGGCGGATTGGCCTTGCCCTTCACCTTTTTCGGAAGTGGCAGTGGCTGTTCACCATTCATCACCCAGAACGCCAATTCGGGGTGCACCTCAAAGACGCGGGCCTGCAGCGCGGGTGTCATCACTGCATCGATCTCACGCATCTTGGGAAAGATATGGAAGATCTGTTTGGAAACCTTCTTCGGCGGGTCGGAATGGGCAAGGTTGGCGGCGCAGGCCTCACGGTAGTCGGCGCACATGACCGCAGCGCGCGAGGGAACCGAGAATACGCTCGACTGCCGCTCGCCCAGCCTTGCCCTCACCTCCCGCTCCGCCTCTCGCCCCGAGAGCGGCGGAAAGCCGATCGGCATGTCGACCGCGATCACCTCCGCCTCCATCGCCAGCACGTCCGTGAAGCTGCGGCACAGATGGTGGGACAGCGTCTTGCCCCAGCGCACGGCGACCCAGCCGCCGGGGCAGCCATCGACACCGATGACGCTGGTCATGATGCGTGGAGCGCGCCGGCCACATCGAGCACCGGGGTTCCGGCACTTCCGGCGATGGCGCGCTCAAGGGTTAGCATGGCGGCGGCGAAGGCCTGTTGCGGCGGCATGGAGAGTCGTGCCGCAAGATAGAGCCCGCTCAGGAAGTCGCCCGTGCCATGCGGCACACCTGTACGCTTCGGTGTCGCTACGGCATGTACGGCATCGGGCGTGACCAGCAGCGTGGCGATCTCTCCATGCGGCGCTGAAATGGAGGTCGCGAGCACTTCGGGAATGCCCAGCGCCCGCGCGGCGGCGATGGCGCTGGCCTCATCCACCACCTCGCGGCCGGACAGCCAGCCAAGCTCAAAACCATTGGGCGTGATGCAGTCGGCAAGCGGCAGCAAATGGCGGCGGATCGCCTCTGCGACCGCTTCCGGCACATAGAGCCGGCCGTGATCGCCCATCACCGGATCGACCAGCACATGGGAAGGCCGGAGGCGGGCAATAAGCCTCGCCACCTCCTCCACCTGTTCGGGTGCTGCAAAGTAACCCGTCAGCACGCCATCGAGATTGTTCAGTGCGCCCAGCGCTTCGAGTGCGGCCAGCATCTGCGCCATGTCTTCCGGGGCGGTGCGGAAGCCCTTGGGCGCACCGTGGCCGGGG
>JBIIGF010000019.1:0-10851 GCA_044236665.1 Aestuariivirga sp.
GTTTTTGATTGATGTCTTTGTTTCTCTGGCGCAAGACTCGCCGGACAGGTTTCCGGGAAGACACGCATGCGTTCGCTGAGTATGGTTTGGTGGGCTGTTTTGGCCTGTGCGGTCAGCACGTCACCTGCCGCAGCGCAAGTTTCTGCCGGAAAGTCCGACCTTGAGACGGGACAGATCAGCAGTTTTGCGCCTGCCGTTGTGATCCCGCCGGTCAATCTTGATGCATGGAGCGCGGAGCGCGTACCGGCCATCGAGGCGTTCAGCATCCTGCCGGCCGCCGATGTGCCGGGTGGTTACGCCGACGCACCGGTTGAGTGGTCCTACACGCCAGCGGACTTTTATCACAATGTCACGCGGATCCCGTGGGAGACGGCGGCGATCGTCGGCGGCACGCTGGCGCTCGGCTTCTCCGACTGGGACTGGGGCACGGCGAAATTCCATTTCGTCGATGAGGGCTTCTTCGGCACGGACACGCATAATGGCGGCATGGACAAGCTGGGCCATGCCTATGGAACCATGCTGCTGTCGGATTTCTTCACGGCAAGCCTCGAACGGCGCCATATCAACCAGCATTCGGCCGCGCTCACCGGCTCCATCATGGGCTGGAGCGTCATGGCCATGGTGGAGACCTTCGATGGCTTCTCCAAGGATTATGGTTTCTCGGCGCAGGATATCGTGGCGAACACGGTTGGCGCTGCATTCTCGTACCTGCGCAACACCGTGCCGGGTGTGCAGGAAAAACTCGATTACCGGCTCGAATATGTGCCGTCGGGCTATGACGAGGGCTTCAATCCCCATTCAGACTATGCGGGCCAGAAATACATTCTGGCGCTGAAACTCGCCGGCTTCGAACAGTTCGAGGAAACCCCGCTCCGCTTCCTGGAACTGGATCTCGGCTATTTCACCGAGGGTTTCAAGCAGAACGAAGCGAAGGATCGCGGCATCTCGCCCACCCGCCATGTATTCGTCGCCGTCGGCCTCAATGTGGAACAGATCCTGTTCGGCTATCAGGAAGAGGGCGAATCCTTCGCCGAGCGGGCGGCACGCGCAGCGCTGCAGCGGGTACAGATCCCCTACACTTATCTCACCTTCGACCGCGACGCCTATAACTACTGACGCGTAGCCAATACGCCAACGTCCGCGGCTGGGTGGAACCGACTCTGCCGCGGGGCGGCGGGTTACCTAAGCGTAAGCATGCCGGCGTTGTCATTTGACTTCGATGCCCCCGGCCCATAGACCAAACAATGAGATGTTATCTTTGGCAATAGATTGGGAGGTTCTCCATGTGCCTTGGCTGCGTTAACCCGATGCTGGCTCATCCCTCGCTGTATGAGCAACCTTCAGGCCTCGCGGGGATTTCCAGCTTCACGCCGACGCGGCGTGGCTTCATGGCCATGTCGGCAGTGGCCGCACTTGGCGCAAGCCTGCCGGGCGCTGGCGGGCGTCCGGTCTTCGCGGCAACCGCTGCGTCCGGCTCGGTCGATCGCATCTTCAAGGGCGGAACCATCCTGCCGATGGGCGGCGTGGCGACAGCCGAGGCCATGGCGGTGAGCGCCGGCAAGATCGTCAGGATCGGCGCCGCCGCGGATGTGATGCCGCTCGCGACTGCCGCAACCGAGATCATCGATCTTGGCGGACGCACCATGCTGCCGGGCCTCATCGACCCCCATCACCACACAGTGCTGGCTTCGCTCTACTTCGAATTGCTCATCGATGTGGGGTATGAGAAGAACCGCACGCGGGCAGCCCTCATCGACAATCTGCGCCAACTCGCCTCGCGTACGCCGCCGGGTGAGTGGATCGCGGTGTCCAATTTCGACAATCTGCTGCAGGGTGGCGATCTCTCGCTCGAGGAACTCGACGGGGTATCGACCCAGAACCCGATCTTTGTCTGGTACACCAACGGGCATGACGCCTGTGTCAACAGCATGGCGCTGAAGGTGGCCGGAATTCCGGATGATGTCGGCACGCTGCCCGGCGGCGGCCATTTCGGGCGCGGCCCGGACGGCAAGCTGAACGGCCTCGTGTATGAAGAAAGCGCGATGCTGAAGATCGCCAAGTTTGCCCTGCCGAAGATCACGCCGCAACTCGCCTACAAGGCGGTCAGCCAGTACATGCAGTCGGTTGCCGCGGTGGGCAACACGCTGCTGCATGAGCCGGGCACGCTGCGCTCGGAATGGATCGAGGCGTTCACGAAGGTATCGCTGCATGCGCCGCTGCGCACCAGCGCAAGCCTGATGTATGAAGACATGAAAGGGTTCGATCCTTACCGTTCGCTCGGCCTCGGCGCCCGTGCGGCGCAATTGCCGGACTCGCTGTTCACGCTCTATGGCGTGAAGATCGTCGGTGACGGCTCCAACCAGACGATGACGGGCGCGCAGACCCAGCCTTATCTCGGCACCGATATCAAGGGCTCGCCCAATTTCCCGCTGGATCAGATCAAGCCGATGGTGGCGGATGTGAAGGCGGCCGGGCTTCCGGTGCTGATCCACTGCAACGGCGACGAGACGATCGACCTGTCGCTTGATGCCATCGAGGCCGCTTACGGCAATTCAACGCAGTTCGGCATCAACCGCATCGAGCATTCCACCATGGCGCGCCCCGACCAGCTGGTGCGCATGAAGAAGCTGAACGTCGAGCCGAGCTTCCTGATGAATCATGTGGGGCTTTATGGCGCGGCCTACCGCGACCAGCTCTTCGGCCCGGAACGTACAGCCTTCATGGATCCGGCGGGGGCCTGCGTGAAGGAGGATATCCGCTTCACGCTGCACACCGATTCACCCTGTTCGCCGATCGGGCCGCTGCGGCTGATCCAGACGGCGGTGACGCGCCGTTGCGAGTTCGACAACAGCGTGATCGGGCCTGATCAGGCAATCACCGTTCAGCGGGCGCTGGAGGCGATCACGGTGGATGCCGCGCGCCAGGTCGGCATGGCTGACCGCGTGGGCACGCTTGAGGCGGGCAAGGAAGCCGACATGACCATTCTCGAGGACAATCCCCTGACCGTCGATCCTGGCAAGATTGCCGCGATCAAGATCAGCGAGACCTGGGTGCAGGGCGAAAAGAAATTCGGCTGAGCACCATTGCCTTGGCCTCAGCCTGTGCCGTGCGGCGCGGTTCAGAACCGGTATTGCGGTTCTTCCTGATCGAGCTGGCGGCGCAGCGACTGAAGGTGCATGCGGGCCGAATCCGCATCGCCGCCGCGCATCTGTTCATAGGTAGCCTTTGCTACCTCGGGCGCTACAGGCAGAACCTTGCGGCCGGTTGACATGGCCAGAACCTGCGCCTCTGCGGCGCGCTCGAGGTAATAGAGATCATCCCATGCCTCGGCGATGGAAGGCGCGAGCACCAGCACACCGTGGTGCTTGAGGAAGATGATATCGGCATCGCCCGCTGATGTCGCGATGCGGGCGCCTTCCGCATTGTCGAGTGCGAGGCCGTTGTAGTTACGGTCCACCGCGGTGCGGCCATAGAATTTGAGCGCGGTCTGCCCGGCCCAGATCAGCGGTTCGCCCTCGGTCATCGAGAGGGCCGTCGCATAGGGCATATGGGTGTGGAAGGCCGCCCTGGCGCGCGGCAGCAGGCGGTGGATTTCAGCGTGGATATAGAAGGCCGTCGCCTCCGGCTGGCCTTCGCCATCGATGACATGGCCGTGGAAATCGCAGATCAGCAGTTTTGATGCAGTGATTTCGCGGAATGCATAGCCATAGGGATTGACGATGAAGAGATCGTCATGTCCCGGCACCACGGCCGAGAAGTGGTTGCAGATTCCCTCCTCGAAGCCATTGCGCGCCGCCATGCGGAAGCAGGCTGCAAGGTCTTCCCGCGCAGCGCGGATCGCGTCGGATGAAAGGTCGGGCCGGTTCGGCCTGCCGGTCTTCGCGGGAGCCGGTGTGGTGTCGGGAAGGCTGTGGGCCATGCGTGGAACTTCTCCTGCAATCTCGGCCGCTCACTGCGCATAGTAGAAAGCTATGGCCTGCGAGCGGTTCTTGAGGCCGAGCTTCTCATAGAGATTGCGCAAATGGAACTTCACCGTGTTGATGGATATGCCGAGCTCGGTTGCAAGTTCGGTATTGGTGCGGCCCTTGGCAAGCGCCGCCAGCATGGTCTTCTCGCGCTCCGTCAGGCTTTCGCGCGGGTCCTGTTTCAGGGCGCGCACATCCATGAAGGGGAACACCATGCGCCCCTTGGCGACCGTGAGTGCAACATCCAGCAACTGGTCCTCCGGTGCGTCATGGGTGCAGAAGGCGGCGGCACCCGCCGCAAGGGCGCGGCGCGGCACATCCGGATCGCCGCCTGCGGCATAGACGATGATGCGCGGCGCGTTGGGCCTGTCGCGCAGGATGCCGAGCAGCCGTTCCGCCCCCAGTTGCGGGATGGTCCAGTCCACGATGCCGATATCGACTGGCACCCGCAGGCAGCTTTCAAGGAAGCCTTCTGCCGTCCGGGAGGTGGCGACGAGGCTGAAGCGACGGTCCCGCTCGAACAGGTCCGAGAGGGCCTGAAGCATTATGGTATTGGGGTCGGCAATGATGACGCTGCGAATATCTGTCATAAATCCATTCTTACGGGTAGGTGAACATTAAGACAAGTCCTGTTTACAGTAGGAAAGGGTAGGTAAAATCCAACCCTTTTGGATGCCGAAAGGCTGGTTCTTGGAGTGTTTTCAAGTTTTACCTACCCGTCCATTCTTGCACCATGCGCTCGGGACTCACATCCGGGCGAAAACAACATGGGAGAATAAGATGCCGGGATCACGGGGACTTTTCATACCGGGGCCAACCAACGTGCCGCAAGCGGTGCGGGTCGCCATGGATATCGCCATGGAAGACCAGCGGGCGCCGGACCTGCCTGCCTTTACGCTGCCGCTGTTCGAGGATGTGAAGAAGGTCTTCAAGTCCCGCACCGGGCAGGTGTTCCTGTTCCCGGCGTCGGGCACGGGTGGCTGGGAAGCGGCGATGACCAACACGCTGTCGCCGGGCGACAAGGTGCTGATCGCCCGGTTCGGCCAGTTCTCCCTGCTGTGGGCCGACATGTGCGAACGCATGGGGCTTGAGGCCGATGTGGTGGATGTGCCGTGGGGCGAGGGCGTGCCCGTTGAGATCTTCGCGGAGAAGCTCAGGGCCGACAAGGCGCATGCCTACAAGGCGGTGCTGGTGACGCATAATGAAACCGCCACCGGCGTGACGAGTGACGTTGCCGCCGTACGCCGTGCCATGGATCATGCGAAGCACCCGGCGCTGCTGTTCGTCGATGGCGTGAGCTCGATCGCCTCCATCGACTTCCGCATGGATGAGTGGGGCGTCGATGTCTGCGTCTCGGGCTCGCAGAAGGGCTTCATGATGCCCGCAGGCCTTGCCATTCTCTGTGTCTCGCAGAAGGCGCTGGATGCGCGCAAGCAGGCCGGCATGCGCCGCTGCTACTTCGATTTCGAAGACATGATGCGCACCAACAAGGATGGCTTCTTCCCCTATACGCCGCCACTCCACATGCTGCGGGCCCTTCGCGCCGCAACCGACATGCTGCTGGCCGAAGGCCTCGACAATGTCTTCGCCCGCCACCACCGGCTGGCCGAGGGCGTGCGCCGCGCCGTTTCCGCCTGGGGCCTCCGGCTCTGCGCGAAGGAAGCGAAGTGGCATTCAGACACGGTGAGCGCCATCGTGCTGCCGGAGGGCTTCGACAGCGCCGCCATGCTGAAGCTTGCTTATACCAAGTATCATCTCTCGCTGGGGGCTGGCCTCAACAAGGTGGCGGGCAGGGTGTTCCGTATCGGCCACCTCGGCGACCTGAACGAACTGATGTGCCTTTCGGCCATCGCCGGTTCGGAAATGGTGATGCGCGACATGGGCGTTCCGGTGCAGGCCGGTTCAGGCGTTGGCGCAGCCATCGAATACTACCGCGGCACATCCGCCGCCGCCCTGAAGACAGCGGCCTGAGGAGGACACAAGCATGGACATTCATGAATATCAGGCCAAGGAAATCCTCAGCCGCTTTGGTGTCTCGGTGCCAAGGGGCGCACTCGCCTACAGCCCGGAACAAGCAGCCTACCGCGCGCGCGAAATCGGCGGCAAGCTGTGGGTGGTGAAGGCACAGGTGCACACCGGCGGGCGTGGCAAGGCCGGCGGCATCAAGCTCTGCCGGTCTGAGGACGAAGTGCTCGAAGCGGCTGATGAGTTGCTGGGCAAGAAGCTCGTGACGCACCAGTCCGGGCCTGCGGGCAAGATCGTCTACCGGCTTTACGTCGAAGGCGGTGTGGCCATCACCAAGGAGCTTTACCTTGGCTTCGTTCTCGACCGTAAATCGGAACGCGTGATGGTCGTCGCCTCCTCGCAGGGCGGCATGGAGATCGAGGATATCGCGGCGGAAAAGCCGGAGTCCATCGTGAAGGTGAGCGTCGAGCCTGCCGTCGGCATGCAGGCCTTCCAGGCGCGTGAGGTTGCCTTCGCGCTGGGCCTCAAGCCCTCTCAGATCCAGTCAGCCGTCAACGCCATCATGGGCTGCTACCGCGCCTTCGCCGAACTTGATGCCACCATGCTGGAAATCAACCCGCTGATCGTGACCGAGGACGACCATGTCGTGGCGCTCGACGCCAAGATGACGTTCGACGACAACGCGCTGTTCCGCCATCCGGCCGTGTCGGAACTGCGTGACAAGAGCCAGGAAGACCCGCGTGAAACCCACGCCAACGACCGTGGCCTCTCCTATGTCGGCCTCACCGGCAAGATCGGCTGCATCGTCAATGGCGCGGGCCTCGCAATGGCCACCATGGACATGATCAAGCTGGCTGGCGGCGAGCCTGCGAACTTCCTCGACATCGGCGGCGGCGCCACGCCGGAACGCGTGGCCAAGGCCTTCAAGCTCGTCACCATGGACAAGAACGTGGAGGCGATCCTCGTCAACATCTTCGCCGGCATCAACCGCTGTGACTGGGTGGCGGAAGGCGTGGTGCAGGCACTCGAGAAGTCTCCGGTGAATGTTCCGGTGATCGTGCGCCTCGCAGGCACCCATGTGGAAGAGGGCCGCCGCATCCTGGCGCGCTCTGGCCTTCCGATCATCCGCGCCAATACGCTGGCGGAAGCCGCCGAACGGGCGGTGTCTGCCTGGAAAAACAACCCCAGCACAATGGGCCTCAAGGTGGTGAACGCATGAGCATTCTTCTCAACCGCACAACGCCGATTCTGGTGCAGGGCATCACCGGCAAGATCGGCTCCTTCCATGCCCGCGAGATGCTGGCCTATGGCACCAACATCGTGGGCGGCGTGACGCCGGGCAAGGGCGGCACATCGATCGACGGTCTGCCGGTGTTCGACACCATGAAGGAAGCCGTCGAGAAGACCGGGGCGACCGCCTCCATCGTCTTCGTGCCGCCGCCCTTCGCGGCTGATTCGATCATGGAAGCGGCCGATGCCAACATCCGCCTCTGCGTGGCGATCACCGACGGCATCCCCTCGCAGGACATGATCCGGGTGAAGCGCTACATGCGCCGCTACCGTTCGGAAAACCGCATGCGCCTCATCGGCCCCAACTGCGCAGGCGTCATCTCGCCCGGCAAGGCGCTGATGGGCATCATGCCCGGCAACATCTATATCCCCGGCAATGTCGGCATCGTCGGCCGGTCGGGCACGCTGGGTTATGAGGCCGCCGCACAGATGATGGAACTGGGGATCGGCGTCTCGACGTCCGTCGGCATCGGCGGCGACCCGATCAATGGCTCCTCCTTCAAGGATGTCCTCGAACTCTTCGAGGCGGATCCTGAAACCCATGCGGTGGTGATGATCGGCGAGATCGGTGGCCCGCAGGAAGCCGAAGCCGCCGAGTATATCCGCGACCACATGACAAAGCCTGTCATCGCCTATGTGGCGGGCCTGTCTGCGCCCAAGGGCCGCAAGATGGGGCACGCCGGCGCCATCATCCAGGCGTTCGGCGAAGGTGCCTCCGAGAAAGTCGAACTGCTGCGTGATGTGGGTGTGGCCATTGCGCCCACCCCTGCCGAAATCGGCAGCACGGCGCAGAAGGTTCTCAAGGCGGCCTGAGGCGCATCATGATCCATCCCCTCAACATTGCGATGGAGGCGGGGCACAAGCAGTCGGCCGCAGGCCCGGTGACGATCGTCCCGGACCTGCGCTCCTACCGCTATGAACCCAAGCCCGGCCGGCTCTCGCCCATGCAGGACCTCGTGGTGCAACTCGTGTGCTGCGGCATGGCTGACAAGGAGATCGCCTTTCTCCTCGGCCTCAGCAGCGCAACCGTGAAGGCGCACATGTCGCGCGCCATCGCGGAGCTGGGACTCTACCGGCGCCACCAACTGGTGCGCTATGTCTTCGAAAACAACCTCTTCGACCCTGAGCGGGCGCAGGCCGAAATCCTGCGCCGCCGTTCCGCCTGAAACCAATCAAGACCAAGGAAACGCCATGAGCTTCTTCATGATCGAGCAGGCGCCCGCGCGCCTCAACCGCAGCGAACTGGCGGTGCCCGGCAGCCAGCCCCAGATGTTCGAGAAAGCCGCAAAGTCCGCAGCCGACGTGGTGTTCCTCGATCTCGAGGATGCAGTGGCGCCCGATGACAAGGCGCAGGCCCGCAAGAACATCATTCAGGCCATCGGTGACATCGACTGGGGCAACAAGCAGCTCTCGGTGCGTATCAACGGGCTCGACACCCACTACATGTACCGCGACGTGGTGGATGTGCTGGAGCAGGCCAGTGACCGGCTGGACCTGATCATGATCCCCAAGGTCGGAACTGCCTCCGATGTCTATGCGGTGGACATGCTGGTGACGCAGGTTGAAGCCGCCAAGAACCGCAAGAAGCGCATCGGCTTCGAACTCATCATCGAAACGGCGCTCGGCATGCAGAATGTCTCAGCCATCGCCGCGGCCTCGAAGCGCAACGAGTCGCTGCACTTCGGCGTGGCCGACTATGCCGCCTCGACGCGCGCCCGCACCACCTCGATCGGTGGCGCCAATGCAGACTATGCAGTGCTGACGGAGCCGCTGGAAGATGGTTCGCGCCAGACCCACTGGGGCGACATGTGGCACTATGCCATTGCCCGTATGGTGGTGGCGGCGCGCGCCAATGGGCTCCGCCCGGTCGATGGGCCGTTCGGCAATTTCTCCGACCCCGATGCCTTCAAGGCGGCCGCGCGCCGCGCCGCCGTTCTGGGCTGCGAAGGCAAATGGGCCATCCACCCCTCGCAGATCGCGCTGGCCAATGATGTCATGAGCCCGTCGGAAGCGGAAGTGACGCGCGCCCGGCGCATTCTGGACGCGATGAAGGAGGCCGAAGCGCAGGGCAAGGGAGCCGTGTCGCTCGACGGGCGGCTCATCGACTATGCGTCGATCCGCCAGGCGGAAGTGCTGGTGGACAAGGCCCGGCAGATCGCCGCGCACTGAGGTGGCATGGCGGTCCGCCTGGCACTCAGCCCTGAGCCGGCGCCTTGGCGGCGGCGCGCACCCTGACCGAGGGCGCAACGCCGAAGCGCTGGCGATAGGCATGGCGGAACGCCACCGGGGACTGGAAGCCGCAGGCCACTGCAATCTCGGTCACTGACATATTG
Source organism: Aestuariivirga sp. (assembly GCA_044236665.1). Taxonomy (GTDB): domain Bacteria; phylum Pseudomonadota; class Alphaproteobacteria; order Rhizobiales; family Aestuariivirgaceae; genus Aestuariivirga. The sequence goes on from JBIIGF010000019.1 coordinate 9,554, forward strand.
GTTTCCGTCATCAGGCTGTGGGCATGTTCGAGACGGATGTCGCGCAGCTTCTTGGCGGGCGACGTGCCAAGCCGGTTCTCGAACAGCCGCTCCATCTGCCGGCGCGACAGTCCGTGCCGTTCGGCCAGTCGCTCGATGTCGAGATCACCTGCGAAGCCGGAGCGCATGTCCTGCAGGATCTTGACGAGCGTCGGGTGCCGGAGGCCGATCTCCGCCGCAATCGACATGCGCTGATTGTTGCTGCCGCCACGCGGCTGGCCGTGCAGGCACATCTCGGCCACCTTGGTGGCAAGTCCAGTGCCATGGTGTTCCTCGATCAGGGCAACGACGAGGTCCACCCCGGCATCGCCGCCGCCGCAGGTGATGATATTGCCATCGCGGCAGTAAAGCTGGTTGGTGATCGGAAGGTCCGGAAAGATTTCCTCGAAGGCGGGCTGGTTCTCCCAGTGGAGCGTGAAGCGCCGCCCCTCCAGCAGGCCGGCCCGCGCCAGCGTGAAGGCGCCGGTGCACAGGCCGCCCACGGTGCGGCCATGGCGGGCCTGATCCCTGATCCAGGAGGTGGTGCGCGGCGAGGCCGCGAGATAGCCATCGACACCGGAGCAGACGAACACCGTGTCGTCGCGCTTCGTCTCCCGCAATTCGCCGTCGACGACGATCGACACGCCGTTGGAGCAGCGCACCGGCTTGCCATCCTCCGACAGCAGGAACCAGCGGTACAGGCACTGGCCCGTCAGCTGATTGGCGATGCGCAGCGGCTCGACGGCCGCCGAAAAGGCGAGCATCGTCATCTTCGGCAGCATCATGAAGTAGAAGTCGCGCCGGGGCCCTGGATTTTCCAGATCGAAGAACGCAGCCCCCTTGCTGACGAAACGGTCCCGGTCCTCACTGGACACGGTCCGGTCCCCATCAGCCTGCCCGCCTTGCTCCATTCCAGAAATCCCAAAGTTTGAGACTCGTTTGTATAGTGAGCGGCGGGGGGTTCTGCAAACCGAACCTGCCTGCCGAACCTGCCGGGGCGCGGACCGTCAGAAGGTCTTCAAGCCGTTCACCGCCAGCCTCACGCCATAAAGGGCGGAGGTGGCGCAGATATAGAGATAGTTCCGCTTCGGGCCGCCGAAGCATACATTGGCGGCGGGCTCCGGGGTCAGGATCTTGCCGATCAGCGTGCCATCCGGCTCGTAGCAGTGAACGCCATCACCCGCACTCGTCCAGATGCGGCCGTCCTCATCAAGGCGGAAGCCATCGAAGAAGCCGGCGGTTGATTCCGCGAAAATGCCGAGATCACTCAGAACGCCGCC
>JBIIGF010000423.1:0-2905 GCA_044236665.1 Aestuariivirga sp.
GCCGAGTGGCGCGATCTTGTTGGCGGCCTGAGGGAGACGGGGCAGTGAGAACGGACATGGAAGACGGCAAGAACAGACAGCGAGGCTCCGTGAGGGGCGAGACGCCGGCCGAAACCCGCGAGATCGACGCGGTGCTGGCGCGGGCCAGTGTGCCGCCCATTGCGGAGGGTGCCATGCCGCGCCTTCTGACCCGCATCGCGGCAGAACCCCAGCACGCGGCGGTCCTGCCCTTCCGGCCGCGCGGGCAGATGCCCCGCCGCAGCCTCCTGCGCTATGCCACGGCGCTGCCGCTGGCCGCATCGCTGGCACTTGGTGTCTATCTCGGCAGCAGGGGTACGCTTGATTTCATGCTGCCCACCGCCATTACCGGCGTGGCGCTGAACGAAGAGATGATCGATGATCTGGGCGGTGTGAGCGAGGCGGATGACTATGCCGCGGAAAGCCTGTCATGACGGCGCCTGAGATCAGCCGCCGCTGGCTGAAGCTGGCGCTTATCGCCTCCGTGGCGCTGAACCTCGTAATCGTCGGGGCCGGCGTGACGCGCTATTTCATGCCGGGCCCGCCCGACCGGATGGTCATGGGTTCGCAGATGCAGCTCTTCCCGCGCAAGTTCTTCAGCGAACTCGAAAAGCCGCGCCGCGTTGAACTGCTTCGGGTGTTCCGCGGCTATGACCCCGCCTTCCGCGAGGGCCGCGCCGCAGCGCGCGCCCAGATCAGGGAGCTTGCGGCGGTACTCGATGCGGAGCCTTATGACCCTGCAAAGGTGAAAGCGGCTGTCGAAGGCTTCACGGAAAGAAGTGCCAGCCTCGCCGCCTCGGGCGGTGAGGCGGCACTGACGCTGATCGGAAAGCTCACCCCGGAGGAGCGCAAGCTGCTGGCCCGGCAACTGCTGCTGCGCGAGGAGAACACGCGCAGCCTTCGCGCGCCGAAGCCCGCCCAGAACTGATCAGGCGGCGTTCGCTTCGGCGGACTTCAGCGGGAAGGTCACCGTCACCTCGGTGCCCTTGCCGACCGTGCTCTTGATCGTCAGCGTGCCGCCATGCAGTTCCACGAAGGACTTTGAAATCGCGAGCCCCAGCCCCGAGCCGCCACGGCTCTTGGTGAACTGGTTCTCCACCTGCTCGAAGGGGCGGCCCAGCTTTTCAATGTCGCGCGCCGGAATGCCGATGCCGGTATCGCGGATGGCAATCGCCATGAAGCCATCCGTCTTGCGCGCGCTGACCGTGACATGGCCACCTTCCGGCGTGAACTTGACCGCGTTGGACAGAAGGTTGATCAGCACCTGCTTGAAGGCGCGGCGGTCGGCCCACAGGGCAAGGCCCGGCGGGGCCTGACGCTCGATCGAGACGCGGCCCTCGAAGGCGCGGGGGCCGACGAGGCGCATCACTTCGTCCAGCACCGAGTCGAGCTGCAGCGTGTCGCACTCGAGCTGCAGCCGGCCGGCCTCGATCTTGGACATGTCGAGGATGTCACTGATGACATCGAGCAGGAACTGGCCGCTCTTGTGAATGTCACGCGAGTATTCGGCATATTTCTCCGAGCCCATCGGGCCGAACATCTGCGCCAGCATGACTTCAGAGAATCCGATGATGGCGTTGAGCGGCGTGCGCAGCTCATGCGACATGTTGGCGAGGAATTCGGACTTCGACCGGTTGGCCGCTTCGGCGCGGGTCTTTTCGCGGGCGTATTTGTCGGCAAGGTCAGCCAGGCGCTGGGCCTGCTGGTCGGCGAGCAGGCGCTCCTTCTGCAGGTCGCGGACCGTGATCATCAGCTCACGCTCCGACATGCGCAGACGCTCTTCCTGCAGTTTCAGGGCAGTGATGTCGGTGCCCACCGACACGAAGCCGCCGTCCTTGGTGCGGCGTTCGTTGATCTGCAGCCAGCGCCGGTCGGCAAGCTGCACCTCGAAGGAGTTGCCGCTCTCGCCCTTGATGCCGGTACGCTTCTGCACGGCGGGCTCCTTGGCCGAGCGCACCACGTCCTCATAGGGCGTGCCCGGCAGGCAGACGGATGCCGGCAGCGAATGGAACTGCTGGTACTTTGAATTGCACAGCACGAGGCGGTTGTCCGCATCCCACAGCACGAAGGCCTCCGAGATGTTCTCCACCGCGTCCATCAGGCGGAGTTCGGCATCCTTGTTGATCTTGTCGGCCTGCTTCTGCTGGGTGATGTCGAAGACGATGCCGGTGAGGTGCGGGCGGTTCTTCGCCTCGCCCGGCGCCAGCGCCACGCGGGCGCGCAGCCAGACATAATGCCCATCCTCATGGCGCATGCGGAATTCGCGGTCAAAGGAGGTGATCTCGCCGTTCAGCAACTGCTCGACGGCGTCTTCAAGCTGCGTGTCATTCTCGTGGATGCGGCCAAGAACTTCCTCGAAGGTCAGGTAATCGCCCTTCACCGGCATGCCGAGCATTTCGAACATCGAGCGGGACCAGAAGATGATGCCCCGGCTGATGTCCCAGTCCCACATGCCGCACTGTCCGCGTTCCAGGGCCTTGTCGAGCCGCGCGGTGGCAACGCCGAGGATCTTGTCCGCCTCCGCCGCCTTCGCGGCCTGCCAGTGGAAGGCGCCGCCGAGCAGGATGAGCACGAACAGTGCCACGAGGAAAAGCGCCGTGACCTGCGTGACGCCGGAGCGCCAGGCGGAGAGCACATCCTGCTTGCGCTGGAACACCAGGAGCGTTCCCGGGAAATCGCCCAGGTCATACATGCTGACGAAGGCGTCCTCACCGGAGGCGAGTTGCAAGGGTGCCATCTCGCCGCTGTTCATCGCCGCGCCCGTGATGAAGTCAGGCGAGAGCACGCTGGTGATGATCTGGCCGTTCAGCTTCTCCGAGGGTGGCATGCTCGCGGTGATCTCGCCCGTGCTCTGGGCCACGGCGAACACCCGCTCTTCGCCCAGCGC
>JBIIGF010000424.1:0-2904 GCA_044236665.1 Aestuariivirga sp.
TTACGACACCATGACCATCTCGGAGGATGTGACCGAACAGGCCGACCAGACCTTCCGCAACATCAAGGCCGCCATGGAAAAGGCCGGCTTCTCGTTGGCCGACGTGGTGCGCGTGACCTACATCTTTCCCAACGGGGCGGATTTCGAACCGTGCTGGCCGGTGTTCCGCAAGTACCTCGGCGAAACCCGCCCGGCCGCCACGGCCGTGGTGGCGCAGTTGATCGATCCGCGCATGAAGATCGAAATCGAAGTGACCGGCAAAAAACGTTGAAGCCTCGCTTGACAGGGGGTAGGGGCTCCTCTATCAGGCGCTTCACTGAATTGCGGGTGTAGCTCAGTTGGTTAGAGCGTCGGCCTGTCACGCCGAAGGTCGCGGGTTCGAGCCCCGTCACTCGCGCCATTCAGTCAAGACGAAAAGGGCCGCCCGCAAGGCGGCCCTTCGCGTTTCAGGGCCGTTGCTGCGGGGTCTACTCCGTCATCACCGCGGTTGCGGCGGAGAGCAGGCCAACCTCCGGGTTCTTGGCGCAATATTCTCCGATATCGGTTCCGATCGACCCCATGCTTGCGAGATCAATGGTGGTGGTGCCCGTCTGGCCGCCAGCATAGCCGAGCAGCCAGGCGAACATGAAGTCCGCGTCCTCCTGCTTCATGGTGGCCAGTTCCGAACACTTCACAGTGGCCAGATCGACCGTTTCGGCCTGTGCCGTCATGGTGAGGGCGGGCAGGGTGAGCAGGGTGGCGGCCAGTGCGGCTGCGGCCAGGGTGCGTATCATCAGGTCTCTCCGGTCATCGTCAGGTTGGCGGGTCGGCGCGCATTCATTTGTACATGAGTCAGCAATCTTGTCCAATGCCATGGACCATCTCAACCTGGGGCAAGACCTTGATCCCGGTCACACTTTCCCGGCCTCAGGCATGTCATTCGAGACTGCAGCCTGAGGTGGCGGCTTGCAATCGGAGGGGTTGAGCGGGCGGCTCGCCAACCCCCGGGGCTGCACAGCTTCGCGGCATTCATTCACAAGTGATCCGAAAAACTTGCGGGGCGCGGGGCGGTGCGCTACCAAGCGGCGGATTCTTGTCCGCCATCCGGCTGGACTGAGAGGCGAAAGCACATGCCTGAACTGTTGAGAGAATATCTGCCTGTGGTCATCTTCCTCGGGGTGGCCTTGGCCCTTTCGTTGGCGCTGATCATCGCGCCCATCCTGATTGCGATTCGGAACCCTGACCCCGAGAAGCTCTCGGCCTATGAATGCGGCTTCAATGCCTTCGACGACGCCCGCATGAAGTTCGATGTGCGGTTCTATCTCGTCTCCATCCTCTTCATCATCTTCGACCTCGAAGTGGCGTTTCTCTTCCCCTGGGCGGTGTCGCTCAAGGAAGTGGGCGTGTTCGGCTTCTGGTCGATGATGATTTTCCTCGGCGTCCTCACCATTGGCTTCATCTATGAATGGAGAAAGGGAGCTCTCGAATGGGATTGATCGAACAGGCGACCCCCGAGCAGCGCGAGTTCTTCACCAGCATCAACGCCGAACTCGCCGACAAGGGCTTTCTCGTCACCGCCTCGGATGACCTGATCAACTGGGCGCGCACCGGCTCGCTCATGTGGATGACCTTCGGCCTTGCCTGCTGCGCCGTCGAGATGATGCAGGCTTCCATGCCGCGCTACGACGTGGAGCGCTTCGGCTTCGCGCCCCGCGCCTCGCCGCGCCAGTCGGACGTCATGATCGTGGCCGGCACGCTCACCAACAAGATGGCGCCCGCGCTCCGCAAGGTCTACGACCAGATGCCGGAGCCGCGCTATGTGATCTCCATGGGCTCCTGCGCCAATGGTGGCGGCTACTACCACTATTCCTATTCTGTGGTGCGCGGCTGCGACCGCATCGTGCCCGTCGACATCTATGTGCCGGGCTGCCCGCCCACTGCCGAAGCGCTGGTCTACGGCATTCTGCAATTGCAGAAGAAGATCCGCCGCACCGGAACGATCGAGCGCTGACATGGCTGAAACACTGCAAGAACTGGGCGAATACATCACTGCAAAGCTGGGAAGCGCCATCACCGGTTTCAAGGTGGAATTCGGCGAACTGACGGTTGGCGCGGAAGCCGCCGAGATCATCAAGGTGCTGACCTTCCTGCGCGATGACGAGACATGCGGCTTTGCTTGCTTCATCGACATCTGCGGCGTCGACTATCCGCAGCGCGAGAAGCGGTTCGATGTCGTCTATCACCTGCTCGCGCCCTACAAGAACCGCCGCATCCGCCTGAAGGTCGAGACCGATGAGGACACGGCGGTGCCGAGCGCCATCCCCGTCTTCCCCTCCGCCAACTGGTATGAGCGCGAGACCTTCGATCTTTACGGCGTGCTGTTCTCCGGCCATCCGGACCTCCGCCGCATTCTCACCGACTATGGCTTCTCGGGCCACCCGCTGCGCAAGGACTTCCCGCTCACCGGCTATGTCGAGGTGCGCTGGGACGACGAAGCCAAGCGTGTCGTGTATGAGCCGGTGAAGCTCACCCAGGAATTCCGTGCATTCGATTATGTGAGCCCGTGGGAAGGACCCGACTATGTTCTCCCCGGTGATGAAAAGGCGAAGTGAAGCGAATAGTGCCTAGCGAATAGCGAATAGGGAACATGTTTGAGCAAGACCGACATAAATTCATATCGCGATCCGCTGGTGTGGCAGCAGGCGATGGATTTGGCCGTGCTCTGCTATTCGCTCACGCGCCCTTTCCCGCGCGAGGAAATGTTCGGCCTGACCAGCCAGATCCGCAGGGCCGCCGCCTCGATTGCCGCCAATATCGCGGAAGGTCACGGGCGGGAAAATTCGGGTGCCTTCGTTCAGTCCTTGCGCATCGCGCAAGGGTCGTTGAAGGAGACGGAAACACATTTGCTGCTGTCGGAACGGGGTG
>JBIIGF010000020.1:0-10773 GCA_044236665.1 Aestuariivirga sp.
GGCAAATTGCCGTTCAAGGCTGCCGCGCTCGCGCATCATCTCGAGCCAGACGGCGGCGCGATCACCGATCTTGCGGTCAGCCTCTGGCACGCCGAAGCTCAGGATCTGCCACTGGCCGGACGCCACTTCAGCGGCCGTGCCGGGCGCCACGATCACCTCGGCCGCGGCGGTGTCGCCTTCAGCCGGGATCTTGAGCGCACCGTCATCGGCGAGGACAACCACCCCGGGGCTCAGGCCCTGGCCTGAAACAAAAACATTGTCACCCTCGGTCCTGATGGTCAGCGGGCCCTGGCCCATCGTGCGCGATACGCTCGTCACCTGGCCCTTGAGATAGATGTCGGCGTCATCCGAGAGCATGACGGGAACCGTCACGGGCTGGCCGATCAGCGCCGGATCGGCAATGACCTTTTGGCGGAGCGCGTCGCCGCCACCATTGGAAATCAGGCCGTTGAGGATCTTGCGGTCGGCGCGCGACGTGGCGGAGGGAAACTGGGCGCGCCAGGCGGCCTTGACGAGGCCTTCGAAATCTCCGGCGGCGGGCTTCGCCGCATCCACCTTGGCGGGATCAACCGTCACCTCGAGGATGGCGGAATACTGGGTGAAGGCCGGGATCGACCGCGAGATGATGTCGGTCAGGAGCACAGCCAGAAACGCTGTCGTGATGACAAGCGCCGCCACCCCGAAGAAACGGAAGCGCCGTTCGGCGGCATAGCGCTTTGCGATCAGGGCCGGGTCCGGCCGCTTGAGCTTCTCAGTCATACTGTTCCTTGTATTTCTGAACGAGGCGAAGCGCGATGAAGTTCAACACCAGCGTGAAGAAGAACAGCACGAAGCCCAGGGCGAAGGCGGCCAGCGTCTTGGCCGAGTCGAATTCATGGTCGCCCACCAGCAGCATGGCGATCTGCACCGTCATGGTGGTGACGGAGCTCAGCGGATTGGCCGTGAGGTTCGCCGCAAGGCCCGCCGCCATGACGACGATCATCGTCTCGCCCATGGCGCGGGACACGGCGAGGATGAAGGCCGACACGATGCCCGGAAGGGCGGCCGGCAGAATGACCCGCTTGATGGTCTCGGATTTGGTGGCCCCCATGGCGTAGGAGCCGTCACGCATCGCCTGCGGCACGGCATTGATCACGTCGTCGCTCAGCGAGGAGATGACGGGTATCAGCAGCATGCCGATGACCACGCCGGCGGCAAGCGCTGATTCCGCCGAGATGTTCATGCCAAGGAACGCGCCGGAATTGCGGATGAAGGGCGCAACCGTGAGCGCGGCGAAGAAGCCGAGCACCACGGTGGGAATGCCGGTCAACATTTCGAGAACGGGCTTGAACACCGCCCGGACCCTGGGCGTTGCATATTCCGCCATGAAGATCGCAGCCAGCAGGCCGAGTGGCCCAGCGACGCACATGGCGATCGCGGTGATCAGCAGCGTACCGGTAAGCAAAGGAATAAAGCCGAAGCCCGGCGGCGTACCGGTGGGGGCCCAGAGGATTCCGGTGAAGAACGACCACGGCGATACCTCGCCGAAGAACCGGCCGGTTTCGAACAGCACCGAGAACACAATGCCGATGGTGGTGAGAATGGCGATCCCCGAACAGACGATCAGGAAGCCGAGCGTGATCTTCTCGAACAGGTTCCGCGCCCGGAACTCCGGCGCAATCCTGGTGAACAGCGCGTAGGCTGCTGCTGCGGCGGCGGCAAGCCCTGCCCATGGGGCAACGAGGGGCAGAGGCCCCGCAAGCAGCACGAACACGAACAGGCCTGCGAGAAGGGCCGAGGTGCCGATCAGCAGGCCATGGTAATTCGGCAGGGAATGGACCAGCGCATCGCCGCTGCGCATCCGGGCCGCGCGCTGACGCCCGGCGAGATAGGCGGAGGCCACGAGCAGAAGGAGCAAGGCAAAGAAAAATGTGTGCACGCCCTCGTCTCCCCGGGACAAACCGCCATCATGCCGCTTGCGGCTGATGGCGCTTCATGAAAATCGGGGCGGGCCGGTACATCCGCGGCCGCCGCCCCTTGCCGCCCGGCCCTGTGGAGGCCGGACAGTGGTTGGTTCAGCTTACTTGACCTTGTCGGCCGTGAGCACTGTCATCGCGTTGGCGGCTTCGCGGACCTTGGCACCCTCTTCACCCGGCAGCGCGATGAGACCCTTGTCGGTGAGATAGCCATCCTCGCCCACCGCCTTTTCGGAGGTGTATTCGGCGACGAATTCCGCCATGCCGGGAATGACGCCGACATGCTGCTTCTTGGCATAGACGAAGAGCGGACGCGCCACCTTGTAGTCGCCGGAGGCGATGGTCTCGAAGGTCGGGGCGACGCCATCGATCGCGAGGCCGCGGATATCGGCATTCTCGGCAACGTTGGCGAAACCGAAGATGCCGAGGGCGTTGGTATTGCCCGAGAGCTTCTGGACGATCAGATTGTCATTCTCGCCGGCCTCAACGAAGGGACCGTCCTCACGCATGCTCTTCCACACGGCCTCAAAGGCCTTGGCGTCGGACTTCTTCAGTTCCTTCAGGCTGTCGAAGGACTCAGCGCCCTTCTCCATGACGAGTTCCATGAAGCTGTCGCGCGTGCCGGAAGTCGGCGGCGGGCCATAGACTTCGATCTTGGCGGCGGGCAACGAGGCGTCGATCTCGTTCCACATGGTGTAGGGGTTGGCGACCAGCTTGCCGTCCTTGTCGGGAACCTGCTTGGCGAGCGCCAGGAAGATCTGCTGCTTGGTCAGCTTCAGATCGGGGCCCTTGACCGAATTGGCCATGGCGAGGCCATCGAAGCCGACCTTGATCTCGACGATTTCGGTCACGCCGTTCTTGTTGCAGTCCTCGAACTCGCCCTTCTTGATGGCGCGCGAAGCATTGGTGAAATCCGGCGTGTCTTCGCCGACGCCGGCGCAGAACAGCTTGAAGCCACCACCGGTACCGGTGGATTCAACGACCGGCGTCTTCATGCCGGAGGTCTTGCCGAACTGCTCGGCCACCGCGGTGGTGAAGGGATAAACGGTCGAGGATCCGACGATGCGGATCTGGTCGCGGGCGGCGAGAGCCGGGATGGCGGTCAGGCCGATGAGGCTCACGGTGAGAAGAAGACGTTTCATCTGGGTTGCTCCTGTCGAATGCAGGCGGAAGCTAGGGGTCATGCACAACGCTTATGTGACCGCCAGATCACACTTTTATGACGAAACAACTATTTGATTATGCTAACTTTTAATCGGAAGCTTAACGATGAAGGCGCTGCCGTTGCCGAGCTCCGAGGTGATCGTCAGGCGGCCGCGGTGGCGGTTCACGATGTGCTTGACGATGGCGAGCCCCAGGCCGGTTCCACCACGCGACCGGCTTTCCTGCACATTGACCCGGTAGAACCGTTCGGTCAGGCGTGGGATATGTTCCTCGGCGATGCCAGGCCCGTGATCGATGACACCGATGTCGGCCATGTCGCCATTCCGCCGCACCCGGATTTCGACCAGCTTGCCTGAGCTTGCATATTTGAGGGCGTTCTCCGCGAGATTCTGCACCACCTGCACAAGTTCATCGCGGCTGCCCGGAACGGTGAGCGGGCCATCGCTCTCGACCTTCACTTCACAGCCTTGTTCCCTTGCCATGGGGGAGAGCACGTCACGCACATGGCTGGCGACCTGAACGAGATCCACCTCGCCCGAAGGGCGGACATGTTCGTTCATCTCGATGCGCGACAGCGACAGGAGATCGTCGATCAATCGGCGCATACGGTCGGCCTGGCTGCGCATCAGGCCGAGGAATTTTGCCTGCGCCTTTTCATCGTTGCGCGCCGCCCCGAGGATGGTGTCGAGAAAGCCGGAGAGTGCCGCAAGGGGTGTCCGAAGTTCATGGCTGGCATTGGCGACAAAGTCGGCGCGCATGCGCTCGATCTGCTGTTCGCGCGTCAGATCGCGGAGCACGATCAACGCACCGCAGCCATCGCCAAGCGGCGAAACATGGGCGCGGAAACTGCGCGGCATCGGAACCCGCAGTTCATAGTCGACACTCGCCGCACCATCACCCGCCGCAGCGGCGGCCACCGCCTCGAGTACGGCGGGAACCCGCAACGAAGCAGACAGGTGAAGGCCCTGGGGGCTGATTTCCAGAAGGTCGGCGGCCTGCGCATTGGCATGCGTCACCATGCCCTGCCCGTCCACCACCAGGGCAGGATCGGGCATGGCGTGCACCACATCGGCTGCGGTGGGAAGGCCCGGCGGCGGGGCATTAGGCCGGAGGAACTGGTTCAAAGCGGCAAGCACACGCATGGCTGCAGGATTGCAGCATCTTGTGACAGTTTAGCATCCTCAATCAGGCTGTGCCACCAGCAAGGCGGGGCCGCCCTCGGAAAGCCAGCGCGCACAGTCCGGCCCCAGTTCCGCGATGGCGCGCTGCTCATAGGCGGCAATGTCGGCCGCCGTCAGCCGGTCACGCCAGCGGCCATTGGTGCCCTTGTTGATGAAGGTTTCAGCGCCACCCGCCCATGAGACGCCGCCGCGCGGCGCAACCTTGGCGGCATTCGCCTTCATGTAATCAAAGGTACAGTGCGACACGATGCGGGCCAGCGCGCGCTCATCCACCGCAATGCCGAGGAAGGCCGCGATGCGGCGGATCGAACCGTCCAGATCGGATTTGAGGTCGTTGAAATGCACAAGCATCACATTCGGCAGATCGCGGATCGCCCACCACGAACGGATATGATGCCAGAACGGCCAGAACGGCCAGCCATCCCGCTCAAGCCATGTCTTGTAGAATTCATAGGGATCGGCACTTCCGCGGGCGAGCGGCGGATACCCGGCGGGCATGTCGGCATTGTACATGCGGAAGTAATCATCAGTGGCGTTGTAGTGATGATTGTGGAAACTCCACGCCGCATCGCGCCCGTCGCGCGCGATGTAGAGATAGCGGGCGGCGGGCGAGACCACGAGCGCATCCACCGGCAGATGGGTCTTCAGGAAGCGGCGATGGGTTTGGGAATCGATTGCCGTACGCAGCTCCGGCGCCAGGATGCGCAGGTCGTACCATGGTGAGAGCTGATGCAGCGGCTGGTCCTCCGCGCCATCGAAAATCAGCTGCAGGATGATCTGCTGCATCCATGTGGTGCCGGACTTCGCATAGGTGGCGATGATGATGTCATCATCACGAAAGACGAAGCCGTTCCAGACCCGCGAATCGAAGAAGTGGCTGAAGATCTCGCGCGTCTTCACCGGCCATTGGACATCAGCCATATTGCACGCCCGGCAGCACGCAGAGCATCTCATAGAGGAAATTGGCCCCGATCAGCGCCGTGTTGCCGGATGGATCGAGCGGCGGCGAGACCTCCACGAGGTCGCCGCCCACCAGGTTCAGCCCGCGGCAGCCCCGGATGATCTCGAGCGCCTGCCAGGTGGAAAGGCCGCCCACCTCCACCGTGCCGGTGCCAGGCGCGAAGGCCGGGTCGAGGCTGTCGATATCGTAGGTCAGATAGACGGGATGGTTGCCGATCTTCGCCCGCACCTCCGCCATCAGCGGCGCAAGCGACTTGTACCAGCACTGTTCCGCCTCGATGACGGTGAAACCCTGCTTGCGCGGCCAGTCGAAATCCTCCGGGGAATAGCCCGAGCCGCGCAACCCGATCTGATAGACCTTGTCGCAGGCCAGCAGGCCCTCCTCCACCGCGCGGCGGAAGGGTGTGCCATGGGCGATCTTCTCGCCGAACATCTCGTCATTGATGTCGGCATGGGCATCGACATGAATCATCGCCACCGGCCCGTGCTTCTTCTTCATGGCCCGCAGGATGGGAAGGGTCAGCGTATGGTCGCCGCCCAGCGTGAGGGGAATGCAATCATGGGCCAGAATGCCGTCATAGGCCGCCTCGATGAGGCCCACGGTCTTCTTCAGGTCGAAGGTGTTGATGGCGACGTCGCCGATGTCGGCGACCTGCAGCGATTCGAAGGGCTTGGCGCGGGTCGCCATGTTGTAGGGGCGGATCATGCAGGATTCAGCACGGATCTGCCGGGGTCCATGGCGCGTACCGGACCGGTTGGAGGAGCCGATGTCCATTGGCACGCCGACAAAGCAGACATCAAGGCCCTCGGCGGTTGGCTGTGCGGGCAGCCGCATCATGGTGGCGGGGCCGGCAAAGCGCGGCATGTCATTGCCGCCGAGCGGCTGGTTGAAGCTGCGGTCAGTCATGGTCGTGGTGTCTCCTCGGTCTTTGCCGTCAGCTTAGGCCAAAGCCCCCGCGGGCGTCTTCCACCAAAATGGCCGGCGGGACCCGCCCCGCGCTCATTCTTGCTTTCACCGGGTCAGACTGTAACGTAAGACCTCACGCCTGAAAGACCCAGCCGACGGAACCCATGGCCGACGATATCGCGAGGACATACGCTCATCTGGAAGACCCCGGCATGCGGGACTTCCTGATCGCGGGCGAGCGCTTCTACCCGCCGGATGCGGTGAATTTCACCATGGCCGAACAGCGCGCCTTCTATGACCGCTACTGCGCCCATTTCCGCAAGGCGCGGCCCGCGGGCGTGAACGCCATGGACGTCACGTATGGCGGTGTGCCGTGCCGCCGCTACCGGCGGATGGACATGGGGACAGCACCCGTCATGATCTATCTGCATGGCGGTGGCTTCGTGGTCGGCAGCCTTGAAAGTCATGACGACGTGGCCGCCGAAATCTGCGAGGCCGCGCGGATCGACGTTATCACGGTCGACTACCGCCTGGCGCCCGAGCACCCCTTTCCCGCCGCCTTCGAGGATGGCTGGTCGGTGCTGCAGGCGGTGGCGGGCGAGACCCCGGACCTTATCATCGGCGGTGACAGTGCCGGCGGCAATCTGGCCGCCGCCCTCTGCCTCAAGGCGCGCGACAGCGGCGGCCCGGCGCTGAAGGGACAGGTGCTGATCTATCCCGGACTCGGCGGCGACATGACGCGCGGCTCCTACCTCACACAGGCCGAGGCGCCGGGGCTTTCGACGCGCGATGTGATCTATTACCGCGACACCTATCGGGGCCAGGGCAGCAAATATGCCGAGCCGCTGCGCGAGACGGATTTCTCGGGACTGCCACCCGCCTTTCTGGTGGCCGCCGGCCTCGACCCCCTGCATGATGATTGCGATGACTATGCGGCACGCCTCCGCGCCCACGGGGTTGCGGCCCGTGTCCGCGACGAACCGCTACTCGTCCATGCCTTCATCCGTGCCCGCAACATGAGCGCTCCGGCCCGCCGGAGTTTCGACGCCATCACCGCCGCCTGCGCCGCCCTGGCGCATGAAGGCCGCCTGCCCGATTGAATTTTCCCAGAGGACGCGCATGACCATCACGACGATGACCGAATTTCCGCGCAAGGTGAAGGAGATCGAGAACCTCTGGATCCCGCTTTCCGACGGCACGCAGCTTGCCGCCAGGCTGTGGCTTCCGGAAGATGCCGAGGAGAACCCGGTTCCCGCCCTTCTCGAATACCTTCCCTACCGCAAGCGTGACGGCACCTATGTGCGCGATGCGCTGACGCACCCTTACTTTGCCGGCCACGGCTATGCGGCGATCCGCGTGGACATGCGCGGCAACGGTGATTCCGAAGGCCTGATGTTCGATGAATATGCAAAGCAGGAACAGGATGACGCGCTGGAGGTCATCGACTGGCTGTCGAAGCAGAGCTGGTGCAGTGGCCAGGTCGGCATGTTCGGCATTTCCTGGGGCGGCTTCAACGCGCTGCAGGTGGCGGCGCGCAAGCCGCCGGCGCTGAAGGCCATCATCACCATCTGCTCGACCGACGACCGCTATGAGGACGATGTCCATTACAAGGGTGGCACCGTCATCAACGAAATGCTGGGCTGGGCCGCGACCATGCTGGCCTATTCCTCGCGCCCGCCCGATCCGCTCATCGTTGGCGATCGCTGGCGCGACATGTGGATGGACAGGCTTCAGAACGAGCCCTTCCTCGTCATCCCCTGGCTTCAGCACCCGCACCGGGATGCCTATTGGAAGCATGGTTCGGTGTGCGAGGATTTCGCGGCGGTGGACGCCCCCACCCTCGTGGTGGGCGGCTGGAACGATGCCTACTCCAACGCCATTCCGCGCCTGATGCGGGGGCTTCGCACCACGCGCAAGGCCATCATCGGGCCGTGGGCGCACAAATACCCGCATTTCGCCGTGCCTGAACCCCGCATCGGCTTCCTCCAGGAGGCGCTGCGCTGGTGGGACCAGTGGCTCAAGACCGAATCGACGGGTGCAGCACGCGACCCCGATTACCGCTATTATGTGATGGAGCCGTGGAAGCCCGGCAGCTTCCCCGAACGGATCGAGGGCCGCTGGCTTGCCGACAGTTTCTGGGGCTTCGGCCATGTCGAGACCAAGAAATGGTGGCTGAACAGCAACGGCATCGGCCCGACGGCGGGCACCGAGACACCGCTCTCCATCTCCTCGACGCAGACGACGGGCGCGGATGGCGGTGAATACTGCATCATCTGGCTCGGGCCTGAATTCCCCGGCGACCAGGCGAGAGACGATGCCCAGTCGATCTGCTTCGACACGCCGGACCTCATCGCGGACATCGACATCGTCGGCCAGCCGGCCCTCGATCTCGAATTCTCGGTGGACAAGCCGGTGGCCCACATCGCCGTGCGCCTCAATGATGTGTGGCCGACGGGCGAAGTCTCGCGCATCACCTACCATCTGCAGAATCTCTGCATGCGTGACAGCCGCGAGAACCCGATGCCGCTGGAGCCCGGCAAGCATTACCGCATGAAGATCAAGCTCGACGACATCGCCATGCGCATTCCCAAGGGCCACAAGCTGCGCGTTGCGATCTCGACATCCTATTTCCCCATGATGTGGCCGGCGCCTGAACCCGTGACGCTCACCGTCTACGCCGGGAAATCACAGTTGCATCTTCCGATCCGCAAGCATGTGGCAAACGAAACGCCCGTCACATGGAGCGAGCCTGAAGCCGCACCTCCCGCCGATCAGCGGGAACTGCGGGCGCCGTGGAACAAGCGCGATACCGGCATCGACCCCGAGACCGGCGAACTCCGCATCGAGATCATCGATGACTTCGGCGAATATGAACTGGCCCCGCATGGCCTCATCGTCAGCGGCGCGGGCCGTGAAAGCTATGCGATCCTGCCGGATGATCCGCTGTCGGCCAGGATGGAAACCCACTGGACCGAAGAGCGCCGACGCGGCGACTGGCACATCCGCACCGAAACCTATGGCAGGCTCACCGCCACCAAGATGCACTGGATCGTATGGGGCAAGATCGAAGCATACGAAGGCGAGGTGAAGGTGTTCGAGAAGGAATTCAACGAAGAGATTCCGCGCCTTCTGCAGTAGGCGGGGCCAGACTGGCGGACAATTCCGGAAGCCGTTTCTACCGGAGCTTATCAAATCCGGTGAGGCTTCCTTTACGCCATGTGCCGGAGCCTGATTATTGTACAGGAATTTAATTGGAATTCACATGGGTGGAGTGTTACCTGCGCCAGTTCCGCGCCGTGTTCCGCGGCCGGAACGGCGAACAAGAACTCTGGGAGACCACGAATGAATGTCAAGGCTCTGACCCGCATGGCGATCGTTTCCGCCGGCATCGTGCTGGCGGCGGCGGCAGGACAGGCGGCTGAAACGGCGAACCAGCATGTGCCGCTCGCGAAGACCGTCGGCAAGCCGCAGAACCAGGCGCCGGTGCCTTCGCTGGGCGTCATCAACGCCAAGAGCGCAACACTGGCCGAGGGCAAGCTGGTTCTCGACGGCATTGCCGGCAACGTCATCGTCTTCGCCGACCGCCCGGTGCGCGCGGCAGGCCACGAGGACATGGACCTGTTCATCGCCCGCTGGGGTGATGGCAAGGACAGCTTCGCCAAGGATCCGCCGAACGCCACAATCTCGGTTCTGGGCGGCTCGAAGGATGGGGTGACCGACGCCGTCGTCACCATCTCCAACCCGAAGCTCGAGGGCGACAAGCTGACGTTTGACGCCAAGGTGCTGGAAGGCGACCTCAAGGGCCTCAAGGGCCCGGCCGCGCTGTTCATCGACTGGTGGGCGGTGACGCCCGGTGGCTACGTGGTGCACGGCCACCATGGCTGGTACGGCATGCCGCCGGTCTATGTGCCGCCGCCGGTCTACGCGCCGCCGCCGGTCTACGCGCCCCCGCCGGCGGCCTGCGGCTACTACCCCTATCCGCCCTGCTACTGAGCAACGGACTGACGTCACGGGAAAAGCCGGTTCGCAAGAACCGGCTTTTTGCTTTGATGGGCAGGCTGCTGAACGATCACCTGCCCGATTGCCGCCTCAAGCGAGTTGCTGCACCAGCCTCGCCATGAAGGCCTCGCAATTCCGGAGTTCGGACACATCGATGTACTCATCCGGCTTATGCGCCTGCTCGATGGAGCCGGGGCCGCAGATCACCGCCGGTATGCCGGCCTGCTGGAACAATCCGGCCTCGGTGCAATAGCTCACGGCATGAGTGGCATTGGCATTGGCGAGATGCAGTGCCAGGTGCTCCGCCGCCGAATCCGGTTCCGGCGCAAGGCCCGGCACACGGTTCACCATGTCGGTGGCAATGCCGGTGTCGGGCGCCACCGCCTTCATCGCAGGTTCGAGCGTTTGCGCGAAGGCGGCGATGCGGCTGGGCACAAAATCCTGATCAGCCGTGGGCAACAGGCGTGTTTCCCACTGGAAGGCGCAGCGCCGCGGAATGATGTTCTTCGCTGTGCCGCCTTCGATGAGGCCCACGTGCACAGTGGAGTAAGGCGGATCGAAGCGCTGGGTCGGGTCGCCCGCGCCCATGAGTTCGGCACGGATGCGA
>JBIIGF010000425.1:0-2894 GCA_044236665.1 Aestuariivirga sp.
AGCAGATGCAGCGCGATCTCGCCCGCACGCCGTTCCGCAACCGCTACCTCTGCCTCCTGTCGGGTACGCGCAAGCATGATGCAGGCTCGGAACTGTTCGCCCTGATCGAACAGGCCATCGCCGAGCCCGGCCTTCCCCTGATGGAGCGGAGCGACCTCATCGTGCGCAAGGGTGTGCTGCTGCACAACAGCGGCCGCCATGCGGACGCCTTCGAGACGATCCGCGAGGGCAAGCGGCTGCTGAAGGCGCCTTCGCCCGTTCCCGCCTTCACACGCGAGGTGGATCAACGGATCGCACTGTTCACGCCGGAGCGCCTTGCCGATTTGCAGGCCCGTTATGGACGCAGCGACGACAGCCCCATCTTCGTGGTGGGCCTGCCACGGTCCGGTACGACGCTCGCCGCGCAGATCATTTCCGCCCACAGCAAGGTGGGCAATGCCGGCGAACTCGAAACCATGACCTATGCCGCAGCGAAATTGGGCGGCATGAGGCCGCTTTCTGAATTCGAAGCGGCCATCGCGCAACTGGGCGTGAAGGGCGTGGGCGAGATTGCAGCCCTCTATGAACGGGTTCTCCGCTTCGTGGTGCCGGGCAAGCAACAGGCGGTGGACAAGATGCCCCAGAACTTCCGCGTCATCGCGGAAGCCTCCATCCTGTTCCCGCGCGCCCGCTTCGTTCACTGCACCCGCCACCCGGCCGATACCTTCATCTCCGCCTTCCAGAGCGAGATGAATGCCGCCCATGCCTACAGCCATGATCCGGCTGACTATGCGGCCTATTTCAGACAGTACCGGCGGCTGATGGCGCATTGGCAGCGGGCCTTGCCGGGGCGCATCTTCACGCTCTCCTATGAGAAGCTGGTCTCGGCGCCGGAGGCGGAGATCACGGCCTTGCTGGCCTATCTGGGCCTTGATCTGGAGGAGGGCTGCCTTCACCCCGAGCGCAATGCCGGTGCCGTCACCACCTTCAGCCGCCTCCAGGTGCGGGCGGGAATCAATACCGCATCGGTTCAGCGCTGGAAGCCCTATGAGCGCTTCCTGACCCCGCTGCTGGAGGCCGCGCAAGACACAGAGGCTGGGTGAGGGAGACCGCCCACACCCTACGTTTCTTCACCCCGGCCAAGGCTGCGGTGCGGCTTCAAGCCTGGCAAGTTGGAGCATAATGCGTTTTGATGTCCTCGCCTCATTCCCCCTCCCCACAAGGGGTAGGGAAACTCGAGTGAAGGTCAATCAAACATCATTTTGCTCTCGAGGGAAAGCTGGATTCCCGCCTTTGCCGGAATGGCGGATGGCAGCGCCCCGCGTTTTTGCGGGTCAGCAGCGGCTCTGGCCGGCTGAAAGCTCGCGCCAGGCGGCGGAGCAGGAGGTGTTCCGGCAGAGGAAGCCCGCCAGCGTGCGGGAGGGGACGGCGTGGGCAAGGTTCAGTGGCTGGCCACGGTTGTCATACAGCGTGCTGACCACCATGCCGACGAGATCGCCCTTGGCATCGAACAGCGGGCCGCCGGACTCGCCCTTCTGGGTCGAGAGGCGCAGCACCATCGCATCGGGATAGCCGAATTTCGAATCCGCGCCGCCATAGCTCACCGGCTGGCCGAAGCTCATCGCTTCGAATTCACCCAGCCGCGCCGTATCGCCCTGGGCGTGCGGGCGGCCCAGCGAATAGACGAATTTGCCACGCGAGAGGCATTTGTTGTCGGCCGGCGTCACCGCCTTGCCGGAGAAGCCGCGCAGGCGGATGACCGCCATGTCGTTTTCGGGCTGCATGGCAACCACCTCGCCGGAATAGACGCGGCCATTGGCAGCGCGGGCCGAGACGGTGTTGCCAAGCCGCTTCGCCACATGCGCCGCTGTCATCACATAGCCGGCCGAGCCATCGACCACGAAGCCGCTGCCGGAGGTGACCGGAATGCCGCGCCTGCGGTCCTTCGTGCCGGTGTCGGCAGCTTCCTTCTGTGAGACGACGAGTGTCACATAGGCGGGACCGGAGCGGCGCACGAGGCCCGAGATCTGTTCCGTGGTCGCCACCGCTTCGCCTGGGGGAACCGAGGTTTGCTGCACATTGAAGTTACGGCTTTCAAGTTCGACGTTGGACGTCGCCTCGCAGGCGGCAAGCACCATGCCAAGGCAGGACAGGATCAGGAGGCGGCGAGGGGAAAACAGCATCTGGCTCTCGTGTGATGCCCTTACATAGCACAGAATCGGGCATCAGAATGGCCCAGTCTCACACATTCAAAAAGAAAACGGCCCGTAAAAAGAAAACGGCCCGCCGAAGCGGGCCGTCTCCCAATCGATTGCTGTCAGGCGATATTAGAAGCGCCAGACCGACACGAGGTCGACGGAGAAGACGTCCCTCGTACCATCAGCCGTATACTTCTCGTCTCTGTCAGCGTTCACCAGGGTGGCCGAGCGGTCCGTGGTGTACCACTCGCCTTCCACACCGATGGTCAGCTGGTCAACCGGATCGTAGTAGATACCGCCGAGGACACCGAACTGGGTCCAGCTAACGTTATTGAGGCTGTCACCATCTGCGTCGGAGTAACCGTCGACGTCGCGGGCCTTATAGCCAGCCGCGATTTCGGCATGTACTGCGTCGTTCAGGTTGGCAGAAGCCAAGCCGCTGACGCCCCACCAGTTGTTGTTCGTCGGAACGCCGCTAACGATTTCACCTTCGTAGGTGTTGACGATCGGGCCTGCACCGAAGGCGGCGGCGAGCGAGAGGCTTGCCATGTCGCCGAGGGAGAAGCCGAGACCGGCGCCAACCTGCCAGAGGTTTTCAGCGTTCGGGTATTCGTCGTCATTGAGGCCGCGCCAGACACCGGCGATTTCGCCCGAGAACGAGTCGCCAGAGTACTTGATTTCACCGGAGAAGCCGAGTTCGTCACCGTTGATCGAGTC
>JBIIGF010000426.1:0-2890 GCA_044236665.1 Aestuariivirga sp.
TAGTTCTCGATCACTGTGTTGGCGATGAGCTTCTCGCACATGGCCTTCACCTGTTCGCGGGCCTTGGCCTTGTCGGTTTCGGCAAGCTCAACCTCGAAATACTTGCCCTGGCGCACTTCGCCGACGCCGCCGAAGCCCAGGTGGCCGAGGGCGCCTTCGATCGCCTTGCCCTGCGGGTCCAGCACGCCGTTCTTGAGGGTGACCTTGATCTTTGCCTTCATCAGTTCTGATCCGTTTTCACGAGCTTGGGCTTGGAACGCTCGGGCTTCTCGCCCTCCGCGATGATGCCGAGGCGGCGCGCCACCTCCTGATAGGCCTCGACGAGGCCGCCCATGTCGCGGCGGAAGCGGTCCTTGTCGAGCTTGTCCTGGGTCTTGATATCCCACAGGCGGCAGGAATCGGGGCTGATCTCGTCGGCCAGCACGATGCGCATCATGTCGTTCTCGTAGAGGCGGCCAAACTCGATCTTGAAGTCGACGAGCTTGATGCCGATGCCGAGGAACAGGCCTGACATGAAATCATTGATACGGATGGCCATGTGCATCATGTCGTCGATCTCCTGGGGGCTGGCCCAGTTGAACGCGGTGATGTGCTCTTCGGAGACCATCGGGTCGCCGAGCTGGTCGTTCTTGTAGTAGAATTCGATGATGGAGCGCGGCAGCGGCTGGCCTTCCTCAAGGCCCAGCCGTTTGGCCAGCGAGCCCGCCGCCACGTTGCGGACCACGACTTCCAGCGGCACGATTTCCACTTCGCGCACAAGTTGTTCGCGCATGTTGAGCGAACGCATGAAGTGGGTGGGAATGCCCAGTTCGTTGAGGCGGGTGAAAATGAATTCCGAGATGCGCTGGTTCAATACGCCCTTGCCCTCGATCACGGCCTTTTTCTGGGCATTGAAGGCAGTCGCGTCGTCCTTGAAGTGCACGATGATGGTGCCGGGTTCGGGCCCCTCATAGAGGATCTTGGCCTTGCCTTCGTAGATTCGGGTGCGCCTGCTGTTCATTTGAAATATCCTCATCAAATCCCTAATCCACCCCCGTCCCTTTAGACCCGGAAGGCAGCTTGCGCCAGTTCTGTTGCGGAAGGGGCGGCATGTTTCCCCCAACCTTTGAGAGGTCCTTAAAGCAACGTGGTGCGCTGCACAATGTCTCTCTGTATTGCTGTTGATTTGGCGGGGGGACGTGACTATTTCAAGGTGCTAGCTTCTTGAATGGGAGACAGGGATGACGACGTTCGACGATCGCAAGGAAGGCTTCGAGCGCAAGTTTGCGCATGACGAGGAGTTGCTGTTCAAGGCCAATGCCCGCCGCAACAAGCTGCTTGGCATGTGGGCCGCTGAAAAGCTTGGGCTTTCCGGCGCCGAAGCCGATGCCTATGCCAAGTCCGTGGTGATGGCGGATTTTCAGGAAGCCGGTGACGATGATGTGTTCCGCAAGGTCCGTGCCGATTTTGACGCAAAATCGGTTGACCAGTCGGACCATCAGATTCGCCGCGCCATGGACGAACTGATGGCGACCGCCGTCGAGCAGATTCAAGCGGGCACCTGAGTGGCCACGCATTTCGACCTGCGGTCACGGCTTGCCACTGGCGAGCCGTTTCTGTTTTCCTGGCAGTCGATTCCTTCCCCGCCGCTGGCGGGCCATCTGGCCCGCCTGCCGCTTGATGGTGTCTGCCTCGACATGCAGCATGGCATGATCGGCTTTTCCGATGCGGTTGAGTTGGTTGCTGCCATCAATGCGGCGGGCCGCCCGGCCATCGTCCGGACCTTGTGGAACGATCCTGCAACCCCCGGCCAGGCGTTTGATGCCGGGGCTTCCTGCGTGATCGCGCCGCTGGTCAACAGCCGCGCCGAGGCGGAGCGCCTCGTCCGGGCGGCGAAATATCCGCCGCTCGGCGCGCGGAGCTGGGGCGCCTATGGTGGCATTCAATCCTCCGGCCTCTCATCGCGTGACTATCTGCGCGAGGCCAACCGCCTGACCATGACGTTCGCCATGATCGAAACCGTGGAAGCGGTGCGCAATGTGGATGAGATCGCCGCCACTCCCGGGCTGGACGGACTGTTCGTCGGGCCTTCCGATCTGTCGATCTCGCTGTCCAACGGTGCCGCGATCGACAAGACGGGGCCGGCCACCATGGCCGCCATGGAGAAGATCGCCGCCGCCGCCCGCAACAATGGGCTCATTGCTGGCGCCTTCGCGGGCGAGGCCCCTGTCATCACCGCCTACCAGAGGCTCGGCTATACCTTCCTTGCGGCAGCCGTTGACACCGAGCTCCTGAGCCTTGGGGCAGAGACGCTCCGTCAGTCGCTCCGCGTTTGACCCCCGCGCTTTTCCGCGCCACAGTGATTGACCATGGATCAGCGTGCTCCCCTCATTCCCGGCCTAGAGCCGATACTCGACCGGCTCATCGGCCTGACGCTCTGCGCCGGCCCCATTCCGGCGCAAACTGACAAGTATTTCACCAATACGAGCCGCCTCGTGGCGGCCAATGGCGACTCACGCGTGACGTTCGCTGTGTTCATGCGCCGCCGCGTGGTGGCGGCGCTGGAGCCGGTCATCCGCCTGGTCCGGCATTTCGTGCCGGATGTGGAGATCAAGCGCTTCTATGCCGAGGGCGACATCGTCCCCTCCGAATCCAAGATGCTGGAAATCACCGGTTCGATGGCGAAGCTGTCGGAAATCGAAACGCTGATGCTGCAGAAGATCGGCTTTCCCTGCGTTTCCGCCAACAATGCCTATGAAATGTGCCGCGCCATTCCAGCCGCCGCCTTCATGGACATGCACGCCCGCCACGGCAGTGGGGCTGAGATGAACATCCTCGCCTCCTATGGCGCGGCCGTCGGCAGTGCCGCGGCCCGGCGTGCCGATCCGGCGGTGAAGGGCTTCATCGGGTC
>JBIIGF010000427.1:0-2889 GCA_044236665.1 Aestuariivirga sp.
CAGTTTCACCAGCGCGTCGAAACCAATGTCCTTCAGCCTGGACAGGCGGGAAGACCGCTGCACCACGGCCACCAACCGGTCGCTCCGCAGCTTGCGGGCCAGAAAGGCCGGTTCTGCGGGGCGTTCGGCCGTGACCGCGATATCGATGGAGAAATCCTCCAGCCGCTTCAGGAGTTGTGCCGAGTTTCCGGTGACGAGACGCACCGACAGCTTCGGGTGCCGCAGCCGGAAACGGGCGAGATCCGGCAAGATGTGCACGGCGGCATCGGCCCCGATCGTCAACTGGCCTTCTTCCAGCGTGCGCCCGCGCGACAGAAACTCTACCGCCTGCGCCTCCGCCTCGAACAGGCGCTCGGCGATGGCGAAGAGCTTGCGGCCCATGTCGGTGAGCAGGACGCCGGACGCCGCGCGGGTGAAGAGTTGTACGCCGTAGCTTTCCTCCAGCTTGCGCACATGGTCCGAAACGGCGGGCTGGGTAAGGTTCAGCGCCTCTGCCGCGCGCGAAAAGCCGCCATGTACCGCCACCGCGTGGAAAGCCCTGATCTGTGCGTGCCGCATATCGCTCGAACTTATATGGTTTATCAGAACATACGATTTGACTGATAACCGTCAACCCAGCATTTTCATGCGATCGGTGATCATCTGAGGACACGCCCCATGGACAAGCCCGTCAACCGCTTCTCCGGCCCGCCCGGGCAGGAAGACATGCCCTATCTGCTGACGCCGGGGCCGCTCACCACCTCACGCAGCGTGAAGGCCGCCATGCTGGCCGACTGGGGTTCCCGCGACATCGAGTTCCGCCGTGTCGTGTCGGAAATCCGTTCGGGCCTTCTGGCGCTCGCCGGAGCCGATGATTCCTATGAATGCGTCATCATGCAGGGCTCGGGCACCTTCGCCATCGAAGCCGCACTTGGCGCCTTCTGCCCGAAGGACGGGGGCAAGACGCTGGTGGTCGCCAATGGCGCCTATGGCGACCGCGCCGCCGCCATTCTCACCCGCCTCGGCCGCCCGGCCGTCAAGATCGACAAGGGTGACAGCGCCGCCCCCTCCGCTGAAGAAGTGGCCGCGAAGCTCGACGCCGATCCGGCGATCAGCCATGTCTGGGTCATCCATTGCGAAACCACCTCCGGCATCGTCAACCCGATCGCCGAGATCGCGCGTGTCACCAAGGCGCGCGGCAAGGCCTATATGGTCGATGCCATGTCCTCTTTCGGGGCGCTGGCGCTGAACATGATGGATGGCCTCGACGTGATGGTCTCCTCTTCCAATAAATGCATCGAGGGGGTCCCCGGCTTCTCCTATGTGCTGGTCAAGCGCGACATGCTGCTGGCCTCCAAGGGCATGAGCCATTCCGTGGTGCTCGACCTTTATGAGCAATGGAAGGGGCTTGAGGCCAATGGCCAGTTCCGCTTCACGCCGCCCACCCATGCGCTCGTCGCCTTCCATCAGGCGATGAAGGAACATGCCGAGGAAGGCGGCGTCGCCGCGCGCGGCGGCCGTTATGCCCGCAACGCGCAGATCCTCATCAAGGGCATGCGCGACATGGGCTTCACCACGCTGCTCTCCGACAATGAGGCAGGCCCCATCATCCAGACCTTCCTCACCCCGCGCGATCCGAACTTCGATTTCGAGAAATTCTATGAAGACCTGCGCCAGCGCGGCTTCGCCATCTATCCCGGGAAGCTGACGAAGCGCCCGTCATTCCGTATCGGCACCATCGGCAAGGTGGATGAGAAGGTCATGAACGGCGTGCTCACCGCGATCCGCGAGGTGCTGAAGGAGATGAAGGTAACTGACCTCGCGCCGCTGGAAGGATAGTGACCTTCGCCGGGGTGACGCCACACGAAAGAACTGGAACCGACAAGAATGAAGACCATCACCGTCAACGGCCGCAGCTACAACTGGCCCTCCCGCCCGCTCGTCGTCATCTGCTGTGACGGCAGCGAGCCGGACTACATGGAAGTGGCGATGCAGGAAGGGCTGATGCCCAACCTCAAGCGCATCATCGCCAAGGGCGAGAACCGGCGTGGCCACTCCGTCATCCCGAGCTTCACCAACCCCAACAACCTGTCGATCGTCACCGGCAGGCCGCCCGCCGTGCATGGCATCTGCGGCAATTATCTCATCGACCCGGCCACCGGCCAGGAAACCATGATGAACGATCCGAAATGGCTGCGCGCGCCGACCATTTTCGAAGCCTTCCAGAAGGCCGGGGCGAAGATCGCCATGGTAACGGCCAAGGACAAGCTGCGCCTGCTGCTCGGCAAGGGCCTCGTGTTCGATGGCACGGCCGTGGCCTTCTCCTCCGAGAAGGCGGATAAGGTGAACATGGCCGAGAACGGCATCGCCGATGCCTGCGGCCTCGTCGGGATGGGCGTGCCGGATGTCTATTCGGCGGAGCTTTCGGAATTCGTCTTCGCCGCGGGCGTGAAGCTTCTGCACAGCATGAAGCCCGACCTCATGTATCTGTCGACCACCGATTACGTGCAGCACAAATATGCGCCGGGCTCTGCGGGAGCGAACAGTTTCTACGCCATGATGGACAAATATCTTGGCGAACTCGACGCGGCGGGCGCCACCATCATCATCGTTGCCGACCATGGCATGAAGGACAAGCACCTCGGCAATGGCGAGCCGGATGTCCTCTATCTGCAGGATGTACTGGATGCGAAGTTCGGCGCCGGCAAGACCAAGGTCATCCTGCCGATCACCGATCCCTATGTCGTGCATCACGGCGCGCTTGGCTCCTTTGCAACGGTCTATACCTATGGACCTGATGTGGGGCAGGTGATGGCCGTGATCGCAAAGCAGGACGGCATCGACGCGGTGCTCGACAAGCGGGAAGGCTGTGCGCGCTATGAATTGCCGGAAGACCGGATGGGCGATGTG
>JBIIGF010000428.1:0-2888 GCA_044236665.1 Aestuariivirga sp.
TGGCACACGCTGGTCGAGAACGTGCTGGGCTGCTTCATCATGGGCTTGCTGACGGAACTGATGGCGCTGAAGCTTAACGTCTCGCAGGAAGTCCGCGCCCTGCTGACCACGGGTGTGCTGGGTGGCTTCACCACGTTTTCAGCCTTCTCGCTCGATTTCGCGCTGCTCATTGAGAAGAAGGCCACCCTTCATGCCGTTGCCTATGCGGCGGCATCGGTTCTTGGCTCGCTCCTTGCGGTGTTTGCGGGGCTTTACCTTGTCCGCATGATGTTTCCGCCGCCCGTTCTGCCATGAGCGAGGTCAAGCGACATGTGGTGACGGCGGAGGAGGCCGGCATGCGGCTGGACCGCTGGTTCAAGGTTCATTTCCCGCAGGTGACCTTTGCTTATCTCAACAAGCTGACGCGCACCGGCCAGGTGCGGGTGGCGGGTGCCCGCGCCCGCACCAACACCCGCCTGGAGGCCGAGCAGGAGATCCGCGTACCGCCGCTCGCCTTCGACAC
This sequence comes from Aestuariivirga sp., assembly GCA_044236665.1. Lineage (GTDB taxonomy): Bacteria > Pseudomonadota > Alphaproteobacteria > Rhizobiales > Aestuariivirgaceae > Aestuariivirga. The sequence goes on from JBIIGF010000428.1 coordinate 503, forward strand.
GCGGCCCGCCGATGCGCCCAAGGCCGATGTGAAGCCGCTCTCCCCGCAGGAGCGGCGCCTGTTCCAGTCCATGGTGATCCATGAGGACCGCGATATCTTCGTCCTCAACAAGCCCTCGGGCTTTGCCGTGCAGGGCGGCAGCAAGACGCACCATCACCTTGATGGCCTGCTGATGGGGCTTGGCGCCGAACTGGGCGAGCGCCCCTTGCTGGTGCACCGCCTCGACCGGGATACATCGGGCGTCATCGTCATCGCCAAGCGCCGGTCGGTTGCGGCGGCGCTGGGCAAGCTGTTTGCCACGCGCGCCGTCAAGAAAACCTATTGGGCCGTGGTGAAGGGCGTGCCGAAGCCGGCACAGGGCCGCATCGAGGTGGCCCTCATCAAGGCCAAGGGGCCCGAGGGTGACCGGATGCGCGCCTCGCAGGCTGGCGAGGAAGAGGATGAGCAGCGCGCCGTAACCTTCTACGCAACGCTCGACAAGGCCTCGAACGTCGCGGCCTGGGTGTCGCTGAAGCCGGTGACGGGGCGCCAGCACCAATTGCGCGCCCACATGGCGCATATCGGCACGCCCATCATGGGCGACGAGAAATATGGTGGCCTCGATGGCTTGCCGGAGGGCGCGCCGAAGAGGCTGCACCTCCATGCCCGCCGCATCATCTTCCCGCATCCGCGCGAAGGCGTCGTCGACATCACAGCACCGCTGCCGGAGCATATGCTGACGACCTTCGGGATGTTCGGCTTCGACCCCAATCGCTTCGAGGAGGGCCAGGGATGAGCATGCGCCGCTTCTACAAGACCGTGTCCGTGACGGACGACCTTGGCATCGCACTTGATGGCCGGCCGGTGAAAACGCCCATGAAGGTTCCGCTGCGGCTGCCGACAAGGCCGCTGGCCGAGGCCGTGGCTGCAGAGTGGGAGGCGCAGGGCGAGAAACTGGACCCGGCCGCGATGATCCTCACCAAGCTCGCCAACACCGCGATCGATCGGGTGGGGGCCAGCCGCGCCGCACTCGAATCGGAGATTCTGGATTATTCGAACAGCGACCTTGTCTGTTACCGAGCCGACCGTCCGCCTGATCTCGTGCAGCGCCACACCCGCCAGTGGGACCCCGTGGTGGACTGGGCGCGGACCGCGCTCGACGCGCCTTTTGCCGTCACGATGGGCGTCATGCACCAGCCCCAGCCAGAGGTAGCGCTCAGGGTGTTTCGCGCAGCCCTTGCAGACCTGACCGATTTCGAACTCGCCGCATTCCATACGCTGATGACGCTGACCGGCTCCGCGCTGATCGCCCTCAAGCTGGCACGCCGCGCCATCAGCCCGGAGGCGGCGTGGATAACCGCCCATGTGGACGAGGATTACCAGATCGAGAACTGGGGCGAGGATGCCGAGGCCACGGCAAGGCGCGCCGCGCGGCTGAAGGAATTCATGGCGGCCTGCCGGTTCCTGGGGTTGGCGCGGGCATAGGCAACAGCCCTCTCCCCCTTCACCTTTCGGCTGATTTGACGGATGGGTGCCCCCGGCCTAACACGTTTGGCTGACACAGCTGTTTTGCCCGGAGTTGCCCATGCATGAGATCCTTGAAAAGCTTGAAGCCCGCCGTATCCAGGCGCGCGCGGGCGGCGGCGAAAAGCGCGTCGCCTCGCAGCATTCCAAGGGCAAGCTGACGGCACGGGAGCGGATCGAACTGCTTCTCGACGAGGGCTCGTTTGAGGAGTTCGACATGTTCGTCGAACACCGCTGCACCGATTTCGGCATGGAGGAGCAGAAGCTGCCCGGCGATGGCGTCGTCACCGGCTGGGGTACGGTGAATGGCCGCGTCGTCTATGTCTTCGCCAAGGACTTCACCGTGTTCGGCGGTTCGCTGTCGGAAGCCCATGCCCGCAAGATCACCAAGATCCAGGACTTGGCGCTGCAGAACCGCGCGCCCATCATCGGCCTGTTCGATGCCGGTGGCGCCCGCATCCAGGAAGGCGTCAACGCCTTGGGCGGCTATGGCGAGGTGTTCCAGCGCAATGTGATGTCCTCGGGCGTCATCCCGCAGATTTCCGTCATCATGGGCCCCTGTGCCGGTGGCGACGTCTATTCCCCCGCCATGACGGACTTCATCTTCATGGTGCGCGACACGAGCTACATGTTCGTGACCGGGCCTGACGTTGTGAAGACCGTCACCAATGAAACGGTGACGGCCGAAGAACTGGGCGGCGCCTCCGTCCACACCACCAAGTCCTCGATCGCCGACAAGGCCTTCGAGAATGACGTGGAGGCGCTGCTGCAGATGCGCCGCCTCATCGACTTCCTGCCATCCTCCAACACCTCGGACCTTCCGGAATTGCCGAGCTTCGACCCGGCCGACCGCATCGACCATTCGCTCGATACGCTCATCCCC